>NZ_DGMV01000049.1:46739-48290 GCF_002388575.1 Marinimicrobium sp. UBA4509 | reverse complement strand
GCTTTGCGAAGCCAATCAGGCTTTAATACACTATGAACGCACGTCCGATGGACTCAGTGCATTCCACATTCAGTTGGCACACCCGGACCGGGCACTTTAATGGCCGACACCGACAGACTCTCTGACACAGGTTTTCTATGAGTAATCAACGCGTTCTGGTTATTGATGACGAGCCCGATATCCGCGAGCTGCTGAATATCACCCTCGGGCGGATGGGCATTGAGGCCGACTGCGTGGAAAACCTGACGTTGGCCAAGGAGCGCCTGGCACAGTCCCAGTACGACCTATGCCTGACAGACATGCGCCTACCTGACGGGAACGGTCTGGAGCTGGTGGAATTCATTCAGCAGGAATATCCCCGGTTGCCGGTCGCGGTGATTACGGCCCACGGCAGTATTGATACTGCCATTGAGTCCATGAAAGCCGGCGCCTTTGACTTTGTGTCCAAGCCCGTCGATCTGACTGCACTGCGCAAGCTGGTCAGCAGCGCGATCCAGTCCAGCCAACTGCCCCCCATGCCGCTGCCGGCCGAGTGTCCGATTATTGGCCAATCCAAAGCCATTCAGCATCTGATCGCCAGCATTCAGAAACTGGCCCGTTCCCAGGCGCCGGTGTATATTTCGGGCGAGTCCGGGGTGGGTAAAGAGCTGGTGGCCCGCTCCATCCATAAACTGGGGCCACGGGCCGCCGGTGAATTCGTGGCAGTAAACTGTGGTGCCATTCCCCGGGAGTTGATGGAGAGCGAGTTTTTCGGTCACAAGAAAGGCAGCTTCACCGGCGCTCACCAAGATAAGGCGGGCCTGTTTCAGGTTGCCGAAGGCGGCACACTGTTTTTGGACGAGGTCGCCGACCTGCCACTGGACATGCAGGTCAAGTTGCTGCGGGCGATTCAGGAAAAAGCGGTGCGCCCCGTCGGTGGGCAAAACGAAATCCGCACCGATGTACGTATTCTCTGTGCCACCCACAAGGCGCTGGATCAGGAAGTGCTGCAGGGCCGCTTCCGTCAGGACCTGTTTTATCGGCTTAATGTCATCCAGCTAAGGGTTCCACCACTGAGGGAGCGCAGGGAAGACATCGCCATGCTGGCCCGCCACATACTCGAACAGTTGGCCCGAGAGGTCAATTTCCCCACGCCGCAACTGAGCCAACCGGCCATGAAACAGCTCTGCGAGTATCATTTCCCCGGGAATGTCCGGGAGCTTGAAAACATTCTGGAACGAGCGTTTACGCTCTGTGAAAGCCAGGTCATCGACCCGGTTGATCTGCACCTGCCGGATAATACCGACCCGATGGGTAACGGCATGGAACCCGCCAATGACGGTGCAGGCAACCATGTAGCCCGATGCGCGGAGTACCCTTCTCTGGATCATTATCTTCAGGAAGTCGAAAAAGACATCCTGTGCAAGGCGCTTGAGCAGGCCAAGTGGAATAAAACCCAGGCGGCAAAAAACCTGGGCATCAGCTTCCGGTCATTGCGCTACCGGCTACAGAAACTGGGGCTGGACGACGACTGAGTCGCCGCCCGAGCTTCGGACTACCAGCAGGCCTCTG
>NZ_DGMV01000049.1:42165-46626 GCF_002388575.1 Marinimicrobium sp. UBA4509 | reverse complement strand
TCTACCAGCAGGCCTCTGGTGTCCGGCGTCCCCGGTGGTCCAAAGACATTTCCGTGTCGCAGTCTTCATCAGCGGTTTGCGGTGCGCGAATCGCCGTGGCGCTCAACGTGTAGGTGGTCGCCGACTCGTCATCAATGGTAATCCGATACATCCCCTCCGGTGAATCGATCCGCGCATCGCCTGTCGTCAACTGCTGATACACCGCACAATTATCATTGTCGTAACTGGAAAAGGTCGTATAGCAGCGCTGTAGACGTTGCGCCGTATCGTTCAAGGTCGCTTGCGCATCCGAACGATTGCTGCGCATTACCTGATTCTGATACGAGCTATAGGCAATAGATGCCAGGATACCCAGGATGGCCACCACGATCATGATCTCAATCAGGGTAAAGCCCGCCTGGGATTGTCTGTGAAATAACGTCACTACTCGTTCCTCTTGTTATCGAATCTGGTGTTATCGAATCTGGCGCCAGGATTGACGGCCCAGCGCATCGGTTGGGATATCCACTTCTTCCTCCAGCAACCGCCCAATCTCGCCATCCTGACCGTTTACGCCACCATCAGATGGGTTGAGAATGAGCTTGCCTGTACCCGGACCCATGACACCGAAGGTGGGATCACCCAAGATCAGAGAGTCGTATTCTTCAATACCATCCAACAGGTTTTCACCGTAATACCGATCTCCGATGGCTACCAGTTCCATCAACCAACTGCGTCCCCCAAACTCACAGGCTACACCAGAAGGGATCAGCGTCGGGAAGATCAGGCGATCGAACAGCAACAGCGGCTTACTGACGACCCGCTCGCCCAGTGCGGTATCGAAATCAATAAACCAGCCATTAACATCGGCGTCGGCCCAGTCAGGTTCATTTCGGTCTTGACCGTCAATGGTTCTCGAATCGGTTTCCTGGATGATGTCCTTTTCATGCAAAATCGACGTCCGTCCATCCTGACCCGCATTGCTTGTGTAATCCAGCTCTGCTCCCAGGTCAGCGATGGCGTAAAAACTGTTCTGAGGTGTATCCGCTGTCGCCAGGTTATCACTATTTTCGAAGTATTTTCCCGTTCCAAAATACACCATGATAACCCCTTTGGAGTCCGTCACTGTGTGGCGTTTCAAGGAGTTGAAGCCTAACGTCGGTGCACTCGTGATTGGCTGGCGGTCACCATCGTCATCTTTTGCAACAAACAGGGGATTGCCCGAGAGTCCTACATCCCAGCGATCGGGACGAGTATCACTCAGATCAAATCTCCAGAGGTTACCCTGCAGATCTCCCGCATAGGCGGTATTGATTTCTCCATAGGCATTCCCCAGTAATGCCACACCCGATAGGCCTGTTCCCGCTTCCGTATCGATGACCCGACTCTGGGTGGTCGGATTCTCCAGATCAACGATAAACAGTTGCGATGTACCAGCATCATACCCATTACCAAACACAACCGCCCAGCGACCATTGGCCATACGAGCGATCTGTGGCTGACTGAGTATGTAGCCCATATTACCCAGAGCGGAGAGGTCGCTGGGTGCCAACTCAAACATCAACTCCGGGAAGTCAGGGTCGGTCACGTCCATCGCAAAGATACCCTTACCCCCGGCGCCGAAAGTGCCAACGAGCACGCTTTTCCACTCACCACCCACGTAAGCATCACCCACCGCCAGTGGGCCGTCCACCGTGTACTCATGGGCAACGTCCTCTCGACCATAATTGGGGCTCGCAATTGTCGCCAGTTTGGAATAAACACCATTCGGCACGTAGGCGAAGCGTTCCTGCAGAGCGCTATTCCCCTCGGCATAGAAGGCGTGAAGCATACCGTCATTGGCTCCGACAAACAGCGTGGGAGTTTCACTCCGCTTATCCTCAACGTGAGCCGCGTACGTATCACCGCCCAGCTCCGCCGGCAGCAGTCCGTAGCCAAAATCGCGGCCGCCAAGATACACCGGACTGGAATTGACGATATCGCCCAGAAGTTTCTCGCGCTCTCTCAATCCACCCGTGCCCTCTTTACTCCGATCACCTTTTACCCAGTTCAGGCGATCTTGCCCAAGCGTTTCGGTGTCACCCGCAATCAGGTGGTTGCGCTGAGTGTCCGACAGGTTCTCCCAGGTGAAATCAACCATGGCATTTCCGGTGCCGCCGTCGTTGTAGGTATAGACTGTGCGCCCTGCACTGGTGCTTGGCATGCCACTGTTGGTCGACGCGTAAACGGTCGATGAAATGGCACCATTCGCACCGATTTCAAAAGACCGGATCTCGCCAGACCAGTTCTCACTATTGAAGAGAGCCTGATAGACGAAAGAACCTTCGGTGAGTCGGGTCGAGTTGGTCGCGACCGAGGAGGCCGCGCCGATACCGGCGGCAATTTCTCCGAACGTCTTCCGAAGTGCGCGCTGCAACTCACGCGGGTCTGTCGCAAAGAAGTAATTGTCGTTAGCAGAAGCGGCTATATCAGCTTCATCTTCGTCAGCATAACCGCCCCACTTGGCAGCAAAGTAAAGGGGTTGCTCCAGAGGTTGCGCCGAAGAGGTACCTACTACGAACGTGCTAGAAGACTTCGCATCCGGCTCATCGCAACCACTATCAGCGTCGCAAGCGCTGATCGTACTGACTCCGGAAGTCGATTTGAATCCGTTAATGCCAGAATGCACATGAAAACCATCATTCGTGGTACCGCCAATCACGTAGCCAAACCCCATGACGTTTGGCGTGGAGTCCGCTACCACATCGGTGGTAACGGTGACACTGGTTGATGTGACCGAATACTCAATGATGCCCCACATGTCCTGGTCATAGTCACCGCCCTGCTCACTGTCCTCCCAGTTGACATACAGCTTGCCGGTGCTGACTGCGTCGGTATTGACCTGATCAACCACTTTAAAGTCGACAATCGCACAGTTTGCATCGGGATCGGTGGTCGTGTTGCGACAGGCCGGCTGAATCGACACCGTGCGCTCACCGCCCGGTACGGGAACAGACACCTGGGGAACGGCGGGCGCCAGAGCCACCCCATAGGTTTTGACCTGGCTTCGACGATCATTGGATACGCCATTGATCTGTAGGCCTTCGGAGCGGGCATAATACGCAAGACCCGCAATCTGGTAGCTCCCCTGAAGACGCGGAGCATCTGGGCAGGTACCTTTAACATTGGCCAGACCACTGACAGTTTTGGCCGTACAGAGCTGGTTGTTGTCTCCAGCGCCTTCACCGCCAACCTCACCGACAAAGTACTGATTTCCGTGGATATTTTCAGCCGCGCCAACAGCGTTGGTAAAGAAGTCAAGCGTGCTTTCTCCCGCACCGAGGTCTGAGAACCCCGTCAACTGATCGCCATCGTAAGAGCTGGTCGAGGCGTTAAACTGAATGACGTTCACCGGCGCACAGTAGTTATCGCCATTCACCGGTGCCACCCAACTGGCCTTGTTCAGCCCGTCAATACGTCCACTGTCGGAGACGTCAAATGCGTCAGTGGCACTCTGCCCGGCCAGATAACGCAGAGACTCCAGATACAACTCTGATTGTGGATTGCCCCAGTTGGAACAGTCACCATCAGAAAAAGACGCCTCCTCCCACTCACAATCGTCACTGCCCGTCGTGCCGAAATAGGTACCATTATCAAACCGGTAGCCGTAGATCCGAAGCCGGTCAAGGGTGTTGATAATACCGTCATAGTTATCGAGGTCAGCGGGGGTTACAAAAGTCCCATCTTCATTTATTTCGTCTTCCATGGAACCCACGTTCTTACGCAGTGTTCCCCCCGACTTGTTGGCCGAGTAGGAGCCGGTCATCAGACCGAAATTAATCGATCCATCTTCACCAAACTCCTGCAACAACCCCGTAGGTTTCAGGGAGTCGCCGTAAGCGACACAGTCATTGGCGTTGTCGTCAGGCACAAAGTTCTCTTTACAGACTTCGACACGAACACGGTAATCCGCATTCAGGTCACTATCGTCATCTCCTTTGGTCGGGCTGCTGGAGTGTGCATAGATTCCTGATACGGTCGAGTCATTGTCGTTGGTTCCCTGCCCCCAACGGCACTGCCAGCGTTCATTGCTGGCCCAGAGGGAATAGTTTCCCTCTGCAACGCGCATCAATGGAGCAGAGTCAACATTCTGGGACAGTACATCCCGGTCACTCGGATCAGTGGTATTACAGATAGTGATGCCCGAGTCTTCATTCGTCGCTTCCTCGGTAGTAGCCGGGCTTAACGGTGTCAGCCGCGATACATCGTCGCCGTTATAATACTTGGCAAATGAGTGAGCATCGTTCGGAAGAAAAGCCCGCTCCAACACCGTCTGAGTGGCCGAATCGGTGCTGCGCTTGCCCCCGTAAAGGATTTTACGCACGGCATCCATCCGGGTCATGGTCGCCCAGTTCAGGAAGTTACCGCTCCACTCGCCCGTGGAGCCGTCATTACAGTAACGGTCAGCGTTGACGTTATTGACGGGCTCAAAGCGGCTGTTGG
>NZ_DGMV01000049.1:33394-42055 GCF_002388575.1 Marinimicrobium sp. UBA4509 | reverse complement strand
AAAGCGGCTGTTGGTGTATTCATAACACAAGCCACTATCGAAGTAACCGTAGTAGTCGTAATCGTGTTTATAGGTGGTATCCGGCTCCCCGTCCCCATCAATATCGCTGTAATCGTCGTACAACTTGAAGAACAGCTGATGGTCATTGGACATATTCAGCATGGCCACCGGTCGGACTGGTTGGGTCATAAATAGGGGCGACTGGGCCGGCTCAGCAGCCAGGGCCGTATGGGTGGTAGCGACCGAGAGAAAACTGAACCCTAACGCCCAGGCACCTCGGTATAGCACGGAACTCATCATTCGTTGTTTCATGACGCTACCCTGTTAATTCTTGCGATAAGTTGACTGAAGCACGGCCTGTGATTCACCCGAGCCACTGAGGCCCCGGCTGGTGACCCGAAAGAATTCCATCTGCAGGTCATTGGTATTCTGTAAACTCTGCTGGTCGATGGCGCCACCGGTGGACTGGGATGCGTTGAACGACAGCACCATCAGCTCTTCCACGACGTACCAGGGCTGATTGGCATCGCCGATATTCTCCAGCCCCATATCAACCTGCACGGCATTGGCTTCCCACTGCTCATCGGTCCATTGATGCACCGGGGGCAATGCCAGACCCGGCTGGTTCAGATCAGGCTCCAGACCGGGCGTTGCGCCGGAAAAGTCCAGCCCATCGACGTTGTTGTCCTCTACCAGCGCCTCACCCACCCGGAGGCTGGCCTCGGCGGCCTGAAAGGCCAGATTGCGCTCACGCATGTTACCGGCCATAGTCTCCTGCAGACCGGTACTGCGAATGGCGGCCAGCCCCACGATGGTCATCAGGAGCACCATGATCAGACCAACAATCAGCACGGCGCCACGCTGTTTTGAAGCCATTGTCACTGCATTGACGTTCATAGGTTTACCTCTTAATCCAGGCGTCCGCGGATGCCAACGGTGGTGCTGAAAACCTGACGCATACGCCGATCATCAATTCGCGCATCATCGATGGTTTCACCCCCAAAGAAATAGGGCTGGGGGTCCGGCAATACATTTGGCTGCAGGCTTTGCATCAACAACTCGAGCCTGACCGCCAGGACGTTTTCCCAATCTAAACCAGCGTCATATTCCCGATAATCGTTGGGGATACCGTCACCACTTGAATCCAGACCGTAAAGCACCCGCATATTCTCGACACCTTCGATCAGTTCCGCCCGTTCACCATCCTGATCGCGCCACAGGCTCATGGTACCGGGCGCACCGAAACCGCTTTCGTCGATGTAATAAGTCAGGGTGCTCATCCGCAGGATTTCGGCGCCGGCACCAAACTGTTGCCCCCCCAACTGGGCATCGAGGTTTTTCGGCTGGTTGGCCACATTGGAGCGAGCGTGGACGATTTTTGAACCACCACCGCCAACGTTCTGGAAATTGGTGATCAGGAATACCCGGCCCTGAGTGCAATCTGAAATAACGGCAATATCACCCCGGCAGACATCCCCCACACAGTCGTCCTCCTCTTCCGCTGCCACTTCCAGATTGGCGGTACTGCCTGTGGGCCCAACAATGGGCATGGTCACATTACTTGCCCGTCGAACCACCAGCACGTCAGAACCATCGGCGACATCGATACCATCCATGGGATGATTATCGGAGGAATAGCCCTGTATGGAGATATTGAAATCAAGCAGGTAGTCGTTGGTCGGATCCTCCACCCCAATTTCGATATTCTGATTGGCACCGCGGCTCGAACAGCCCTGGTAGCCCGCCATACGGATATCCTGCGCGAGAAACTCAACCGCCATCCGGCCACTTTCCTGAATCCGGGAAATCGCCTGCTGAGTGTTGTAGGTGGTGCGACTGGTGAGGAACATCTGCATGACGCCGGTCATCAGTACAATGCCGAGGGTCAGCGATATCATCAGTTCGATCAGTGATAAACCTTGCTGTTTACGCATGGGAGGCGCTCTCTCGATTCCGGGCCGCTAAATACGGGAACTGTAGGTAAAAGTGACCAGTTGGGCGTCTTCACCCGCCTCATCCGGTGCAGCGTCTTCATCCACCCAGCGCAAACTGATGGTGCACAACTGGTTGGCATCGCAGTCAATGGCTCCCTCGCCGCCAGGCAACGTCCTCTCAAGCCGATCCAGCCACTGCTGGACGTCTGTGTCCGCCAACGAATTGCCCGCCGGCGCATCATCGCCAAAACCATAGCCGTCATAGCTGTCGATACGGTCCCGGTTGATTCGCATCCGGTCCATGATGTCGTACGCAAGAATATTGGCCTGAGAGCGCAAATAGGCACTGTGGTTGAACTGCAGGCTGCGGTTCTGCAGGGCTCCCATGGCCAAGAGCGACGTGGCCAGAATCAGAACGGTGACCAACACCTCGATCAAGCCGGCCCCCGATTGTTTATGCGAACTGTTCAGTGACATTACAGATTCCTCAAACCGTCTCACGGGGGTTAGCACTCGGCTCGGGCGGAATTGACCGATCCGGACAGGCTGATCCGGATCGCCCGGGCCGAATCGTTGGTGCAGTCGTCATGGCGCGCCAGGCCGGTCACCTGATTATTGTCCGTGCGCGCCAGCGCACCCAACTGATTGAAGCGAACATAGGTCACCGCCCCACCCCGGTTCATCGTGATGCTCATGTCGTTAGCCAAAGGCTCCCGGTCCCGAAGGATATCCGCGTCATTGTTGACCGTGGGGTTATTGCCCTGTTCGCCACCGGCATCGCGATCCAGAATGACCAGCCAGCCATTGGTCCAGTCATTGCCGCAGCCATCGCGATCGGCATTGCTGGCACACAGGGTCACAATATCGGAGCGCTTGACCGCCTCGCTGCGGGTAAAATTCAGCGTCGAGATCAGCTCGTCACCCAGGGCGAGGGACTGGTTGTTGCGGATCATGGCGTTAAAACTGGGAATCGCGATCCCCAGGACGATGGCCAGGACCGCAAGCGTCACCATCAGCTCAATAAGGGTAAAACCTGGTTGGCGAGTAGGAGTGCTTCGTTGCATATATCAACACTTTTTGTTGTTGAGCCGGACAATGCCCGGGCCCGGTGGCTGATCAGGTGGCGGGTGATTCTCTGGACGGACCGACCCTCCGCCTTTATAGTACCAACGCTACCACAACCGGGCCGCCCCACCAGCGGGCGCACGACATGTGGTCAACACGGACGTATGAACGGTAACCCTCGGGAGACCGCCACTTTTCAAGGAGGAAAATTATGCCACAGCGTGGACTGACGCTTCTGGAACTGCTTATCACTCTGGTCATTCTGTCCCTGCTACTGACCATCGGACTGCCCGGGTTCCAGCGGCAGATCGAAGAAACCCGCACTCTCACGATGACCCAGACGCTCCAGGATGCCATTCAGTTGGCTCGCCAACGGGCGGTCAGCCGCAATGGCCGGGTCACCCTGCGCCCGCTCGGTGACTGGGAGCGGGGTTGGGAACTGTTCGATGACGAGAACCACAATGGCGTTCGGGATGACGGAGAGCACGTCGTGCTGACGCACCAACTGCCGCCGGATCTGGGTGGTCTGTCGATTTCCAGTGACAGCAAGTTACGGCGAGCCGTATCTTATGTCGGGACCGGAGAAAGCCGGCACCCCAGCGGCAGCGCACTGGGGGGCTTCCAGGCGGGCCGCCTTACCATCTGCCGTCCAGATGGGTTACAGGGGTACGAGCTTGTGCTTTCTCGTATGGGCAGAATGAGGCGCCAAACGGTGGGACCGGAGGTCTGCACCAACTGAGTCGGTCAGCGCAGTTCCCGGGGCAGGCTGAAACTGATGGTTTCGGGCGTCCCCGCGGCCTCTTCGGCCGTCAAAGCACCCCAGCCGCGCAGCTTCTGGACCACTTCTTCCACCAGCACTTCCGGCGCGGAGGCCCCGGCGGTGATGCCGATGCTCTCTTTGCCCTCTAGCCACTCTCGGTGGATGCACTCTGGGCCGTCCACCAGGTACGCCTCGGTGCCGCAGCGCTCGGCCAGCTCGCGCAGGCGGTTGGAGTTGGAGCTGTTGTGGGAGCCGACCACCAGTACCAGGTCACACTCTAGCGCCAATTGGCGCACGGCATCCTGACGGTTGGTGGTGGCGTAGCATATATCGTCTTTGCGCGGCCCCAGGATATTGGGGTATTTGGTCCGCAGGGCGTCGATCACCTTGGCGGTATCGTCCATGGACAGGGTAGTCTGGGTGACATAGGCCAGATGGTCGGGGTTTTTGACCTCCAGCGCCGCCACATCGTCTTCATCTTCGACCAGATAGATGGCACCGCCATTGCTGGCGTCGTACTGACCCATGGTGCCTTCCACTTCCGGATGCCCCTCGTGGCCGATGAGCACGCACTCGCGCCCTTCCCGGCTGTAACGCACCACTTCCACGTGCACTTTGGTCACCAGCGGGCAGGTGGCATCGAACACCTGCAGGCCGCGATCGCGGGCTTCCTGCTGCACGGCGCGGGAGACACCGTGGGCACTGAAAATCACGATCACATCGTCCGGCACCTGCTCCAGCTCCTCCACAAACACCGCACCGCGCTCGCGCAGAGTGTCGACCACAAATTTGTTGTGGACCACTTCGTGGCGAACGTAAATGGGGGCGCCAAAGACATCCAGGGCACGATTGACGATATCAATCGCCCGGTCGACACCGGCACAGAAGCCGCGGGGGTTGGCGAGTTTGATTTGCATAGTGTCAGACAACCTGAGAGGTTCCGGCGGGCGGGGCCCGCGCAAAGTGAGCGCCGACGGGCGGCGCGGGTGTTCAGTGTACCTGAGCCGGCTCGACGTTCAAAACCGCCACTTTGAACAGGATATCCCGCCCAGCCAGCGGATGGTTGAAATCGATCAGCACCCGCTGATCATCGAATTCCCTCACCACCCCGGGTAATTCGGCCTTCTGGGCGTCGGCAAAGGAGAGCATCAGTCCCTCTTCCAGCTCGATATCGGGGCCGAACTGATCTCGGGGCATTTCCTGCATATTGCTCGGGTTGTGCTGGCCGAAACCATCCTCGGGCGGAATGGTGAATTCCTGCTGGTCACCCGGCATGAGGCCAAACAGCACTTTTTCAAACCCGGGCAGCAGATTACCGTCACCGACGGTGAAGGTCGCCGGGTCTTTATCAAAGTTCGAGTCGATTTCCTCGCCATCTTCCAGGCGCAGGGAAAAGTGGAGCGTGACGGTGGTCCCGGGCCCCACGGGCAGCTGTTCAGTCATGACGTTTGTCCTTGCCAAATAACATATCCAGGATCAACAGGGCGGCGCCGACGGTAATGGCCGAATCGGCGATATTGAAGGCCGGCCAGTAGTAATCCTGATAGTGCACCACGACAAAATCCACCACATAGCCCAGCACCACCCGGTCGTACAGATTGCCGATGGCACCGCCCAGAATCAGCGCAAGCGCCAACGCCTCGTAGCGTTTTTCGCTCACCCGCGCCAGCCAGATCACCAGCACCACGCTGACCACGGCGGCCACCACGGTAAAGAACCACCGCTGCCAACCCCCGGCATCACTCAGAAAGCTGAACGCCGCGCCGGGGTTGTGCAGCAGGGTGAAGTTGAAAAACGGCGTGAACACCACGGGCTCGCCATAGGTGAGTGCGGCGGATACCCAGTGTTTGCTGATCTGGTCCAGCGCGATCACGGCAATTGCCAGGGCGTACCAACGCCAAGCGGATTTAAGCATAGTGGCGTTCCTCACCCTGCCCTTCGACGTTGTCCACACAGCGGACGCACAGGGTCGGGTGCTGGGCGACGCTGCCCACGTCGGCCCGGTGGTGCCAGCAGCGCTCGCACTTGTCGTAGCTGGATTTTTCCACCGCGACCTTGAGCCCCTCAACATCCGTCAATTCCGCCTCGGTGGCCTCATCGAGCGGGCGCACCTGAGCGGTGGAGGTGATCAGCACGAAACGCAGCTCGTCGCCCAGTTTCTGCAGCACGGCTCGCAAGTCGTCATCGGCAAACAGAGTCACTTCCGCGCCCAGAGCGCCACCAATCACACCATTGGCGCGCTGGGTTTCCAGCACCTTGTTCACGGCATCTTTGACTTCGGCGATCTGGTGCCAATCCTCTTCGCTGAACTCGGACTCACCGGCCTCGGGTAACGTGTACCATTCGGCGGCAAACACCGGTCCCTGACGTTCACCGGGCACCAGCGGCCAGATTTCATCGGCGGTGAAGCTCAAAATCGGTGCGATCCAGCGCACCATCGCTTCGGTGACGTGATAGAGCGCGGTCTGGGCCGAGCGCCGCGCCAGACTGTCCGCCTGGGTGGTGTACTGGCGGTCCTTGATGATGTCCAGGTAGAAACCGCCCAGTTCCACCACGCAGAAGTTGTGCAGCTTCTGGTAAATCAGGTGGAACTGATACTGGTCGTAGGCCTTGATGATATCGGCCTGCAGCTCGGCGGCGCGACCGACGATCCAGCGATCCAGCGCCACCATTTTCTCTGGTGCCACAGCGTGTTCAGAAGGCTCGAACCCGTTCAGATTGGACAGCATGAAGCGGGCGGTATTGCGGATGCGACGATAGGAGTCGGCGGTGCGCTTGAGAATCTCGTCGGAGACGCTCATCTCGCCACTGAAATCCGTGGCGGCCACCCACAGACGCAGAACATCGGCGCCCAATTCTTTCATGACTTTCTGGGGCGGCACCACATTGCCCACGGACTTGGACATTTTCCGACCCTGGGCATCCACAGTAAAGCCGTGAGTCAGTACGGTTTTATAGGGCGGCGTACCGTTCATGGCCATGGCGGTTTTCAGGGAGGACTGGAACCAGCCGCGATGCTGATCCGAGCCTTCCAGGTACAGGTCCGCCGGGTAGCGCAGATAACCGCGCTGCTGCAGTACCGCAAAATGGGTCACCCCGGAGTCGAACCAGACATCCAGGGTATCGGTGACCTTCTGGTAGCGCTCGGCATCGTCGCCCAGCAATTCAGCGGCATCCAGATCAAACCAGGCATCCATCCCGTCCTGCTCGACTTTTTTGGCGACCGCTTCGATCAGTGCCGGCGTTTCCGGGTGCAGATCACCGGTTTCCTTGTGAACGAACAGAGCAATGGGCACACCCCAGGTGCGCTGACGGGAGATACACCAGTCCGGCGAGGAGGCCAGCATGGAGTCGATGCGCGCGCGGCCCCAATCCGGCACCCACTGCACCTGATCGACCGCATCGCTCACCTGCTCGCGCAGCTGGTTCTTGGTCATGCTCACGAACCACTGGGGGGTGGCCCGGAAGATCAGCGGAGTTTTGGTGCGCCAGCAATGAGGGAAGCTGTGGGTGATTTTACCCTGGGCCAGCAGGGCGCCCTTTTCTTCCAGCAGGGCGACGACCTTTTCGTCCACTTTGTAGACGTGCTCGCCGGCAAAGATCTCCACGCTGTCGCGATACAGGCCGTTGTCGTCGATGTAGTTCAGGGTGCCGATGCCGTATTTCTGACCGACCACAAAGTCGTCCATGCCATGGTCCGGGGCGGTGTGCACGCAGCCGGTACCGGCGTCGGTGGTGACGTGGTCACCGCAGATGACCGGCACCTGCCGGGCATAGAACGGATGGTGCACCTGCAGGTTTTCCAGCTCCTTGCCCGGTGTACGCCCGACCACTTTGTAGTCCTCCTGCCCGGCCCGCTGCATCACCGATTCGAGCAGCGCTTCGGCCACCAACAGTCGTTCGTCACCGGTCTGTACCACGACGTAGTCCAGTTCCGGATTGACGCTGACCGCCTGGTTGGCGGGCAGCGTCCAGGGGGTGGTGGTCCAGATGACCAGTGACACGTCGCCGCTGCCGGTCAGGCCCGGCACGGCGTGCTCCAGGGCGTGCTGATCGGTGAAGGCGAATTTCACATCGATGGAGTAGGAGGTTTTGTCCTGGTATTCGACTTCGGCTTCGGCCAGGGCGGAGCCGCCCACGACGCTCCAGTAGACGGGTTTGAAGCCTTTGTGCAGGTGGCCCTGGTCGGCGATTTTGCCGAGCGAGCGGATGATGTCTGCCTCGAATTTGTAGTCCATGGTGAGGTAGGGGTTGTCCCACTCACCGAGCACGCCCAGGCGGATGAAGTCTTCTTTCTGGCCTTTGACCTGGCGCGCGGCGTAGTCGCGGCATTTTTGCCGGAAGGCTTTGTGATCGAGTTTGACGCCGGCTTTGCCGTGTTTCTTTTCGACGTTGTGTTCGATGGGCAGGCCGTGGCAGTCCCAGCCGGGCACGTAGGGGGCGTCAAAGCCGCTGAGGGTTTTGCTTTTGACGATGATGTCTTTCAGAATTTTGTTGACGGCGTGGCCGATGTGAATGTCACCGTTGGCGTAGGGGGGGCCGTCGTGCAGGATGAATTGCTCCCGACCAGAGCGCGCCTTTCGGATTTGCTGGTAAAGATCGTCTTTCTGCCAGCGTTTGAGCATTTCGGGCTCGCGCTGTGCCAGGTTGGCCTTCATGGCGAAGGCAGTGTGGGGCAGATTCAGGGTTGCTTTGTAGTCGCTCATAATCGTCAATTCGCCAAGTATTTGTGGCTTTCGAGTGCGTAATACGCTTCGTTAATCGGTTCGGCCCGTTGTGGGGTCGCCCACCACAGAACCTTCGTGCCAAATTTGAGTCCGGCCCGAAGCGGGTAAAGCCTTCCCGGACACGCCGTAAACCCATCCCTGGGGGCTCGAATCGCCGGTCCCCGGCTCCACGGTC
>NZ_DGMV01000049.1:13830-33328 GCF_002388575.1 Marinimicrobium sp. UBA4509 | reverse complement strand
GCGTGTCCGGGAAGGCTTTACCCGCTTCGGGCCTCCGTGCCAAATTCCGAGTTCAGTGTGTCCCTTTACCTTGCTTAAAAAACTGTTTTGCTTCTGCAATATCTTTCTGCAGTTGCTCTTGCAGTTTGTCGATCGATTCAAACTTCTGTTCTTCCCGCAGTTTGCGGTGAAATTCCACGTCGATGCGCTCCCCGTAGAGGTTCCCGGTGAAGTCCAGCAGGTGGACTTCAAGGATCGGCCGGGTGGAGCCGCTGACGGTGGGGCGTACGCCGACGTTGGCGACGCCCGGGTGGGCGCTGCCATCGGCCCGGTGGGCGGTGATGGCGAAGACGCCGTGCAGGGGCGAACGGTAGCGTCGCAGTTGCACGTTGGCGGTGGGTACGCCCAGTTGTCGGCCCAGTTGTTTGCCATAGCCTACCCGTCCGCCGATGCGGTAGGGGTGGCCGAGCAGTTGTTCGGCGAGGCCGAATTCGCCCGCTTCCAGGGCCTGGCGGATGCGGGTGCTGCTGATTCGCGCCCCGGCGTGTTCCAGGGTGCAGGTGTCGCTGACGGTGAAGCCTTGCTCCCGGCCCACGGCGGTGAGCAGTTCGAAGTCGCCGGCGCGGTCGCAGCCGAAGCGGAAGTCGTCGCCCACGACCAAATGGTGGATGCCGAGGCCTTGCACCAGTATGCGGTCGATGAACTGCTGGGCGGTGAGGCTGCGCAGTTCTTCGTTGAAGCGCAGGCACAGTATCCGCTGGACGCCGGCGCTGAACAGGGCCTGGATTTTTTCCCGCAGTCGCATCAGCCGGGCCGGGGCCCGTTCGCGGGCGAAGTATTCGTGCGGTTGGGGCTCGAATATGATGGCCACGGCGGGCTGCTGGTGCTGTTCGGCGGCGTCGGTCAGCTGGCGCAGGATGGCCCGGTGGCCTAGGTGCACGCCATCGAAGGTACCGATGGTCGCCACGCAGCCCCGGTGTCGGGGGCGCAGGTTGTGCAGCCCGCGGATGAACTCTTTGGGGGCCGGTTTCACAGTAATGCCCGCTCGCCTCGCTCAGTCGACTTTACAAAACGCGTGAGTATACAGGAGCGGGCGGGTGGGGGTAAGAGGTACAAGACCGGGCGGGCTGGAGTAAGAGGTGACTAGGGCTTGGGGGGAAGACCGATTCAGGAGCCGCGCACCAGTTCGGCGCCTTGCCTGTGCCAGCACGAGGGACCATGTTCGGTATTGAAGTAGCGGCGAACGCCGTCAATGTTGAGGCTGAGGTTGGCATGCTGACGCTTTTTGACCTCTACCCGACTGGGCCTGGCACTTTGCCGAGCCCCCACCAGGCGGTCGATCAATCCACGGATTCTCTGGCGGCGCGCCCGCAGTGAGTCCCGGGTCGCATAAAGTCGTTTCAGTTTATCGGTGGGCGGCGTGGCCATCTCCCCCCGCTGGATACAATCCAGGGTGTCGCACACCCGCTGCCAGTTGTGCTCGCACAGCGTCAAGGCTTCTTTGAGCTGCCCCACCAGGCGACGCCGGCGGTTGGGGCGCCCCACGGACACTTCGGTGGCGACTCCGGCCTCGCTGCCCAAGGTATTGGCCACCAGCGCCCGGCCGGCGCTGGCGCTACCCCCGATGAGACTGCCCTTACCCGTCGGTTGCCCGAGTATGATGTCCCGTCCCGCCACCAGCCGGCACTGCAGGGCATACTCGCGCACCAGCAGATCATAGCGGACGTTAACATACGCCAGATTGATAAATTTCGCGCTCAGTGTTCCGCCAGAGGTGAGGTGCGTGCGCAGGCGTAAATCGCCGTCATGGCGCCGGCCCACCTCTTCTCCCATGACGCCGCCAAGCACAGTGAGATTACCGCCGGCGCGGATATCGGCTTTTTCAACCATCCCGCGGATCAGGATGTCTCCCGTGGCACTGAGCACAAAACCGCTGGCGACATCCCCCGCCACCTCCACCGAACCCTCAAAATCGATATTGCCCGTGGAGACATCCACCGCCTTGAGGCGCAAGGTGGGGTCCACCCGTACGCCGCTGGATGAAAATACCGGATGCCCCCGGATGGCGGCCCGCAGCACGTTGGCATCTTCCGGGTCCGGCTCAACACTGTCGTCCAGAGCATCAAAACTCCGGTCGCGCCCCGGCGTCGGCATCAGTGGCTCACCCATGACGTCCTCGCCCGGCTCGCCCTGGGTCGCGGGAATACGGCGCAGCAGGGGCGTGCCCGGATCCACCACCACAAACTCATGTAAATGATGGAGGTCAACGCGCCCCTGCTCGTCCTCCTCCAATGCCAGTTGATCGTCCCGCGCCACCAAAGACACAAAACGGGCGTCCTCACCCGGCTGGGGCAGGCGGGCCCGGGCCACACACAGGGACTCGGCGTGCCCCGCCTCGGCAGCATGGGTCAGCGCTCGCAGGTGGATACAGGTCTTGACGACTCCCTGGGTCAGAAGCGCCTTAAGCAGGGCCTCCCGGGTCAGCCTGCGGCCACCCCACGCCGGGTGAAGGGTCAGAAAGGCCGCCTGGCGGTCCTCAGCAATGCGCCATTCCGTCCGGGCATCGCGGCGCTCGGCCAGCACCAGATCCCCGCAACGGCCGTTGTTGGCCTGCTGCACCGCCGACTCCAGGGTGGCTTGCGGAGCGAACCATTCACCATACCCCGCCTCCGCCAAACGCACTCTGAGGCGATCGAGATCCCAGGACTGCTCCTCGGTCGACGGCTCCAGCCGCCCCTGCACCAGGCCACGGGCTTCATCCATCGAAAACGTGATGGCGCAAGGGGTAAGTTGGCTCGCACGCGAGTCTGCCGAGGCGGATCCGGTGGGGGCCGGCGCCTCTTGAGGGGCTGGAGCGCCCTTTTGGGGAGCGGGCGCACCAGAAGATGTGGATTTACGATTGTCGCCCATATCAACAATCGTAGCACATACGGCTCAAACTGCCAGCTTTCAGTGGTTCGAGCGAAATTCGCTGAATTTGATGCCCATAATGCGCAAACTCGCGCCATATACCGCCAGCCCGAGAATACACAATACCGCCAGACGCCAACCTCTCTGCCACCAGAACCACTCCTGCCAGCCGGTCCAGACCGACAGGCCACCCACCAGCGCCGCCACCATGGCCGCATTGGCGCCCCCAAACGATAGCAAACGCCGAGCCCAGCCGGGCTCTTGCCGGTAAACACCGAGCCGACGCAGGCCCCGGAACAGCAAATAGGCATTCAGGTAGGCGGAAACCGCGGTGGCCAGCGCCAGCCCCACATGACCAATATTGAAGATCAGATAAAGCGGTAACACGAACACCACGTTGAGCAGCATATTGGCGAGCATGGCGTAAATACCGATGCGCACCGGGGTTTTCATATCCTGACGCGCGAAATAACCCGGCGCCAGTACCTTGATCAACATAAAGGCCAGCAACCCCAGCGCATAGGCCCGCAGGCTGTAGGAGGCCATCTGCATATCCCGGACGGTCGTTTCACCATACTGGAACAAGGTCATCAGAATGGGTTCGGCCAACAGGATCAACGCCAACGTCGCGGGCAACGCCAACAACAGCACGCTGCGCACCGCCCAGTCCAGCGTCTGACTGAAGGTTTCGGGGTCCTCAGCGGCGTGCTGGCGGGACAGACTCGGGGTGATCACCGTCGCCAGAGCGATGCCAAACACCCCCAGGGGCAGCTCCACCAACCGGTCCGAATAGTAGAGCCAGGATACGCTACCGGTCGGCAGAAATGACGCAAGCACGGTATCCAGCAGCAGGTTGATCTGACTGACCGACACGCCGAACAAAGCCGGCGCCATCAGCCAGAGAATGCGCTTCACCCCCGGATCGCGCCAGTCCACCTTGGGCGCGGGCAGTAGGTGAACACGCTTCAGAAAAGGCAACTGGAACAACAACTGCACTACCCCGGCCGCCATCACCCCCCAGGCCAGGGCATAGGCCGGCGTATCCATGTTTGGCGCCACTACCAGCGCTGCCAGAATCAGACTCAAGTTGAGTAGCACCGGGGTAAAGGCGGGAATCGCAAAGCGGTCGTAACTGTTGAGAATGGCCCCGGCAAAGCCGGTCAGGGATATCAGCAGCAGGTAGGGAAAGGTCACCCGCACCATATCCACGGTCAGGGCGTATTTATCGGGATCGTTCAGCCAGAAACCCGGGGCAAAAAGCCCGGTAACCAGCGGTGCCCCCACCACGGCCAGCACCGTGACCGAGACCAGCACCAGCCCGAGGCAGCCGGCTACCCGGTCCACCAGGGCCTTCACCGCCTCGTGCGTTCCCTTCTGCCGATACTCCGATAATACCGGCACAAAGGCCTGGGCAAAGGCGCCCTCGGCGAACAACCGGCGCATGAAGTTGGGAATCTTGAAGGCCACAAAAAAGGCATCCGCCCCGGCCCCCGCCCCGATGACCCGGGCAAAGACCATATCCCGTACCAACCCGAGCACCCGCGAGAGCATGGTAAAGGCGCTCACCAGCGAGCTTGAGCGCAACAGGCTGGGCGCTTTAGTGACCGCAGTGGTATCAGAACTGGGGGGGTGCGATTGAGTCACAATCCTTCCTGAATTCAGAGACGACAGGCGCATTATCCACACTCCGCCCCTTGAGAGATAGCGAAGCCCATCACACAAAAACCGATTGACGATCGGTTTTTGTGTGACTAGGCTGATCGACACCTGCAGTGCAATGCCAATAATCCTGACTACCGAGGAGACACCGTGCCCGGCAAAGAACCCCCTACTACCGCAACGCCACCCCTCGGCGAGCTGGAAATAGCCGTAATGGAAGCACTGTGGCAGACTCCCGGTCAGTCCGCCAAAGACCTGCACGCCACCCTCGGAGCGGCCAGAGGCATTTCCCTGAATACCGTTCAATCCACCCTCGACCGGCTATACCGCAAACAACTGCTCAGCCGTACGAAAGTGGCCCACGCCTTTCGCTACCGGCCCCAGGTAGCCCGACAACAATTGATTGCCGGATTGATCAACGATTTACTGGGACGCTTTACCAATGACGCTCACTCTTCTCTGGCAGCGTTTGTAGACGCCGCTGACCAGTTGGACGAACGGGCGCTGGACGAGCTGGAACAGGTGCTGAAGGCACGGCGCGGCGAAGGAGCATCGTCATGACCGCCTTGCTCGACTTTTTCTACCTGCTGACACTCTTGGCAGTGATGGCCTGGCTCCTCGCCAACGGGCTACTTTGGCTGGCTGGGCGGCTGCTCTCACCTGAACACCTGAGCCGCCACTTGTGGTTATACGCTTTGACGCCTTGGCTGGCCATGGCCGCTCCGGTTACCGCCATGTGCGTCATCGCGGCAGCCAAACCCCTTGGTTGGATTGCTGATCATTGCGCGCACCACGGTATGCATCATCCCCATTTGTGTTTTGAGCACTGGCCCGCCCTCGACCTGCAATGGATCCACCTGCTCAGCGCTGCGGCCCTGGCAAGCCTGCTGATCAAAGTCCTGACGGGGTTTTTATTCCGAGAGTTCAAGGCCGCTCGCGACACCACAGCGTTGTTGGCCCTGAGCCGAGGTAACGGGCGATTGCGTCGTCTCGACACGTCGGAGGTCTTTGCCTGCACCGCAGGCTACCGACACCCGACCCTGTTCATGACCCACGGGCTGACCGATCGGCTCGATCATCGGGAACGTCGCATCGTTCTGGCCCACGAAGTCGCCCATCTGCGTCGGCGCGACCCGCTACGCAACCTGGTGTTCAACGTCTTGTTGTTGGCACACTGGCCATCATCTGCACGATCACTTTGCGCCCTGTGGCGGCAACGCATGGAGGAGCAGGCCGATGACCGGGCGGCCTGCCGTTTTGGCCCCGAGGCCGTGGCGGCGACGCTGATCAAAGTGGCACGCCTGAGCGGACCCTCGCCCACAGGAAGTCTGTCGGCTAGCGGCGGCCAACTTCTGCCCCGAATCCACCGGCTTCTGCATGCCCAACCCGACAGGGTATCTCGAACCCTAACCATCTCGAGTGCTCTGACTATCACTGCCTTTCTGGGTGGCGTGGCGACCCTGGTGGTCGTCCATCATTCCCTTGAAACCCTTCTCGGCTTTCTGGTAGGAGTTTAACCGTGCCACACCCCTTTTCCCCGATCTTTGGTCTCCTGCTGCTCGCGCCCGGGCTGGCCGCTGCTGACACGCCGTTAACCGAACAGGAGGCGGTCCAGCTCGGCCTACAGCAGCCCGAGGTGGTCGCCCGCTGGGACGCCCACACCGACATCGCTGAGGGCCAGCTCGAATCCGCTGGTCGCTGGGCCAACCCGGAAATTGAATACAGCCGCGAAACGTTGGAGCTCCCGTCGGGCGACTCCGAGGAGAACACCTGGTCCATCCGCCAACGCCTCAATCTGGCGGGCGTACCCGGGCTGTCTCGGGAGGCGGCGCGCCATCAATATCGGGCGTCGGGCTTTCGCAACGATCAGGCCCGCCGGGAGTGGGCAGCAAATATCCGCCAGCACTTTTATCAAGCCCTCGCGGCCCAACGTGAAGCGGAGCTCATCGCCGACTGGCATCGCCGGCTTACCGAGCTGACGACGGCCATTGAGCAACGCGTCGCGGCGGGCGATGCCTCCAGGTACGATCACAATCGTCTGCTTCAGGAACTGGCGCTGCTGGAGGGCGAACGACTGAATACCCGTGCCAACGCGACCTCTGCCCGAGACCGGCTGGCACAACGAATTGGCGACGGCCAGCGACCGCTCACGGGCCGCCTGCTGCCACCCACACACAAACCGGCGGAAGCCTCCGCCGTCACTCAGAGCCCACAAATGCAAGCGCTTTCGGCAGAAACCGAGAGCGCCAAGGTACGCGCCGAGGCCGCCCAGCGCCAGCGCTGGCCGGAGCTGACCCTGGGGGTCGGTCGCAAGGAGGTGGTTGAGCCCGGCTTTCAGGCGGAAGGCAACGTCATCTCCATCGGTATTGAGATCCCCCTGTTCGACCGACACTCTGGCCAGGCCCGAACCCAGCGAGGCCGCGCCCAACAACAACGGGCGGAGCTCACGCTTGCCCGCGCCGAGCTCCGCACCCGCTTGCGCGCACTGCAGCGCGATTTGGCCGCTGAACAGGCGTCCGCCCTGGCGTTACGGGAAAGCATCAATGCGCCGACGGAATCACTGTCTGACATCGCCGAGAGCAGCTACGCGGCCGGCGAGCTCAGCATTGCCGAGTTGATTGACGCCCACCGCTCGGAACTGAATACCCGCCGGGCGCTTGTCCAGCGCGAGCTGGAAGCGCGCACCACCTTTATCCAACTGACACTACTGACTGGAGAAACACCATGAAGTCATTGAAGCCCCTGATCACGCTCAGCGCACTGGTTCTGGCCCTCACCGCCTGCAGCGATGCCGAGCACGCACACGACGGTGACGCTGGGCATGGCGATGACCACGCCCATGAGCAGAACAACAGCCACCCGCACGACGATGGTCACTCCCACGAGGACGGCCACGACCACGGCGATCACGACCACACGGACACAGAAGCCTATTACGGCGACGACGCTGAGCAACCGGAGGCGGAGGCAACCGACACCCAGCCCCACCATGACGACCATGACCACGGCGAAGGCCACGACCATGCCCATTGATTCACGCCCCTGGGTCCTCACCCTGGCGCTGCTGGTCACCGCCTGCTCCGACACCCCCTCCGGTGAACACGGCCATGACCACGGCCCCGACGGAGACCACGCCGACCATGAGGCGCATGATGCGCCAGTGCTGGTGTACACCGATTTCAGTGAACACACCGAGCTGTTTGTGGAGTTTCCCGCCCTGGTGGCTGGACAAAGCTCACGCTTTGCGGCCCACGTCACCCGATTGAGTGATTTTATGCCACTGACGGAGGGGCGACTGGATGTATTGCTGCAGCGCGACGGGCGTACCGTCGCCCGCTTCCGGGTGAACGAAACCACCAGTCGCGGCATCTTCCGGCCCAGCGTCACGCCCCGCGATAGCGGTGACTTCGACCTTGTGATTGAGGTCGCTGACGGGGATATGACCGCCCGGCACTCTCTGGGCGAGATCAGAGTATTTACAGACAATGAGGCGATTCAGGGTCTGCCCGATCATCCCGAAGGCGATATCGCGTATCTGAAAGAACAGCAGTGGGACAACCCGTTTGCGACGGTATCCGTTCAACCCCGACCATTGCGACGCTCGGTTCCGGGCTTTGGCACCGTCACCGCTCCGGCGGATGGAGACGCCACCGTGCGGGCACCGGCCGACGGTTATATTGCCAGCACCCCATTGATTCAGCCGGGTCAGCGCGTTGCACAAGGGACCACACTGGGCGTGCTGATTCCCCGTCTGGGTGACCAGTCCGATATCGGCAGCCTGATGGTCGCGCTGGAACAGGCCCGCTCCCGGCGGGCGCTGGCGGAGCGGGACTTTGAACGACTTACCGGCCTATTGGCCCAGGGAGCCATTCCCGAACGGCGGATGCTGGACGCCCGGGAGGCTCTTGATGTTGCCCGCGCCGAATTCCGCGCCGCCCGTGCCCGGGTGGAGCAGTATGAGTCCGGCAACGCCGAGGCGGGGCTCGCCCTGCGCGCGCCGGTGGCCGGAGCGGTGGTCACCACCAATGTCAGCCCCGGTGCCTTTATCAAAGCCGGTGATCCGCTGTTCCGGATTGCCGCGCCGGAGCGTCGTTGGCTCGCCATCCGGGTTCCGGAGCGCTTTGCCGGGGAGCTTGCCCACAGTAGCGGCGCCTGGCTTGATCGACCCGACGGCCCGCTGGTGTTGGATGCGCAGCAGGGCGCCCGCGTTGTGCGGCACGACAGCGCAGTGGACCCGCGCACCCGCACCGCAGGCGTTACCGTGGAGTACCCCACCGAGGTCGGCCCCACACTACTAGGCGCCCGAGTGGCGGCCCATGTATTCACCGAATCTGCCGTGGAGCGGTTGGCGATTCCCCGCAGTGCGGTGATCGACGATGACGGCCGCTCCGTGGTCTACGTGCAAGTCAATGGTGAAAGCTTTGAGCGTCAACCGGTGGAATTGGGCCTGCGCGACGGTGCCTGGGTGGAAGTTCGCCAAGGCCTGAGCGCTGACGACCGGGTGGTCAGCGAAGGGGCCTACCTGGTGAAGCTGGCGTCGGCTGGCGGTAGCGAAATCGGTCACGGCCACGCCCACTAACCCCCGGAGTTTTCCATGATTGATCGCATTATACGCGTGTCCCTGAACAACCGGTTGCTGGTTCTGGTCGCCGCGGGCCTACTGATGGTCTGGGGCGGCTGGTCGGCCCTGAAGGCTCCGGTGGATGTCTTTCCCGACCTGACCGCCCCTTCGGTCACCATCGTGACGGAAGCCCACGGCATGCCCCCCGAGGATGTTGAGCGGCTGGTGACCTTTCCCATCGAGACCGCCATGAACGGTGCCGGCGGCGTCCGCCGGGTCCGCTCCAGCACCGGGGTCGGCATCAGTGTGGTGACGGTGGAATTTGAGTGGGGCACGGATATTTATCGCGCCCGCCAACGCGTCGCCGAGCGGTTGCAGAATGTCTCGGCGGCCCTGCCCCAGGACCTGCCGCCACCGGTACTGGCACCGGTCACCTCCATCATGGGGGAGATTCTGTTTATCGCGCTCACCTCGGAGCAGCACGATGAAATGGCCCTGAAAACCGCCGCCGACTGGCAGGTCCGGCGCCGGCTGCTGGCCGTACCGGGAGTGGCCGAAGTCATCCCCACCGGGGGTGAAACCCGCCAGTTTCAGGTCGTCGCCTCTCCGGAGCGTTTGTCCGCCTATGGGGTAACGCTGGACCGACTGCGCCAGGCGGTGGCCAACGCCACCCGCAACGCCTCCGCCGGTTTTCTGACCGAGAACCGGCAGGAATTCCTGATCCAGGGCATCGGCCGGGCCCGCACCATTGAGGATCTTGAGCAGGCGGTGGTCACCACCCGGGATGATGTGCCCGTGCTGGTGCGGGATCTGGCCATTGTTCAGACTGGCCCGGCACCGCGACGCGGTACCGGCAGCTACAAAGGCGATGCGGGTGTGGTGTTGGGCATCCAGAAACAGCCGGGGGCAAACACCCTCGAACTGACCCGCCGACTGGATGGCGTCATTGATGAGCTGCAGGAGTCACTGCCCGAGGGCATGCGGATCGAAACCGACGCTTTCCGCCAGGCGGACTTCATTACCGTCTCCATCGACAACCTAAGCACTGCGCTGCGGGACGGCGCCATCCTGGTGGTGGCCATCATGTTCCTGTTTCTTTACAGCGTGCGGGCCACCGCTATCGCCCTGGTAGCCATTCCTCTGTCGTTGTTGGTGGCCGTACTGTCCATTCGCTGGTTCGGCGGCACGCTCAATACCATGACCCTCGGGGGTATGACCATTGCGCTCGGCGCGTTGGTGGACGACGCCATTATCGTGGTGGAAAACATTGTCCGCAGGCTCAGGGAAAATGCCGATCGTCCCGAGGCGCAACAGCAGTCGGCGCTGAGCGTTGTCTCGAACGCGACCCGGGAAATCGAGGGCTCCATCGTTTTCGCCACCCTGATCATCATTCTGGTTTTTCTCCCATTATTTTTCCTCAGTGGCGTCGAGGGTCGACTACTCGAACCCCTGGGGCTGGCCTACGTCGTTTCCCTGGCGGCCTCGCTGCTGGTGGCGATCACCGTCACCCCGGTGCTCTGTCTGCTCGGGCTGCCGGGCAGTCGCACGGTAACCCAGGATCACGATACCCGTCTGATCGCCGCCCTGAAATCGGGATACCGTCCCCTGCTGGCGTGGTCTCTGCGCCGCTGGCGCGTCGTGATCGGCGGCGCCCTCGCATTGCTGCTGGCGTCACTGCTGGGACTGTCACTCGCGGGTCGGGGGTTTTTGCCAGAGTTCAACGAAGGCAGCCTGACCCTGAGCGTGGTGACCCTGCCCGGCACCTCCCTGGAAACCTCCGATGACATCGGCCAACGAGTAGAGAAGATTCTGTTGGAGCAGCCGGAAGTGGTCGCCACCGCCCGGCGCACCGGCCGGGCGGAGCTGGACCCTCACGCCCAACAGGTATTCGCCTCGGAAATCGATGTCTCGCTCGACATGCGGGAGCGGGACAAGGCGGAGCTGCTGGCGGCCCTCCGTCAGGAATTCGCCCTACTGCCCGGGACCAACGTCATTATCGGCCAGCCCATCTCCCACCGCATTGACCATATGCTCTCGGGCACTCGAGCCAATATCGCCATCAAGCTCTTTGGCGATGACCTCTCGGAGCTACGCCGCCTGGGTGGGCAGATCGAGTCCATTGTGGGTGGCATTCCCGGGGCGGTCGATGTGGCCATGGACGAGCAGAGCCAGATCCCGTTTGTCACCGTACGCTTCGACCGGGCGGCCCTGGCCAACTATGGCCTCAGTATGACCGACGCCGCCGAGGCTCTGGAAACCGCCTTCAATGGCACCACCGTCGGACGATTACTGGAGGGAGAGGCGAGCTTTGATCTGGTCGTGCGTCTGCCCCAGAGCGCCAAGGAGAACCTGGATACCCTGCGCAATACCCAGCTCACCCTGGCCTCGGGCGCTCAGGTCCCCTTTGCCGCCCTGGCCGATATTCGACGTGAGCGCGGCCCCAACACCATCAGCCGGGAGAATGTTCAGCGCAACCTGGTGATCATGGCAAACGTCGCCGAGCGGGACCTGATCAGCGTGGTGGAGGACATTGAAACCGCCATCTCCGACAACGTCACGCTGCCCACCGGCTACCGGGTGGAGTATGGCGGTCAGTTCCAGAGCGCCGAGGCGGCGAGCACCCGCTTACTGCTGCTCGGCGCTTTGGTGATCGCGGGTATTTTCCTGCTGCTGGTCGCGGCGTTTGGCCGAACCCGGGATGCGGTGCTGGTGATGCTCAACCTGCCACTGGCTCTGATCGGCGGCGTGGCCGGCGTCTGGTTTGCCGGCGGAATTGTCACCGTCGCGGTGCTGATCGGGTTCATCACCCTGTTCGGCATTGCCACTCGCAACGGTGTGATTCTGGTCGACCACATCGGCCGCCTGATCCGCGAGGGAGGCCTCACACCGGAACAGGCGGTACGCCAGGGGGCCGAAGAGCGCCTGGTGCCCATTCTGATGACCGCCCTGGCCACGGCCCTCGCGCTGGTGCCCCTGGCCCTCGCGGGCGGCGAACCCGGCAGTGAAATCCAGGCCCCCATGGCTATTGTGATTCTATGGGGGCTGCTCAGCTCCACCGCACTGAATATGCTGGTGGTTCCGGCCATGTACTTGCGCTTTGGCGCCACCCGCACCTGATCCGACCTGAACGAGCCTGCCGCCTCTCGCGCGGCGGGCCACTCCGTCATCTCCCGCTATCGATCGGCATCCACTCCTAGTGGTCCAACCACACCTCCGCTCTCCAAAACCATCCTCGGTTGGCGCATATTATTGATAAACTAAACGAGAAGTATTATTGTTCGCAAAACTTGATTAAGCGGAGGTCCACAAACATGCTCAAACAGTCCCTTATGACGGTCGCGCTACTGGCGGCCGGACAGAGCTGGGCACAGGAAGCCCCGGCAGTCACCGAGGAGTTTATCGTTACCGGCCGGGCACAAACCCTGTACCAGGTATCGGAGTCGTCGGTTTCCACGCGATTGTCCGCGGATCTGACCCGCGTTCCCGCATCGGTCCAGGTTCTCAACAAGGATCTGATCCAGGACCAGGGGGCCCGGGATGCCCGGGATCTGTACCGCAGCATCAGTGGCGTCAACTTCTTCAGTTACTCCGGCGTGAGCTTTCGCGGCTTCCGCCAGGATGAAGTCCTTTATGACGGTCTGCGCGGCGATCCCTATGCTGGCTTCTCCGTTCCCCGCCTGTTTGGTGTGGATCAGGTGGAAGTGCTCAAGGGACCCAGTGGCGCCGTCTACGGCGCGGGCCAGCCCGGCGGGCTGATCAACTACAACACCAGCCAGGCTTCGCTGGACTCTTACGCTCGCGCGCAAGTCATCGCGGGAAACTACGACCTGACCGGCGTCAACGTTGAGGCCACCGGTGCTTTTGACGGCAGCGACCTCGGTTATCGGGTGGCCATGCTCAAGGAAACCGAGGAGCCGTTCCGCAACAACACCACCAATGAGAACGATCAGGGCGATCTGGGATTGGTGTGGGAACCTTCGGGCAACACCCGGGCTCTGTTCAAATACTCCTTCGTGGACCAGACCCTGGGGGGCAATCGCCTTCGGGGGGTTCCCATTGATCAGGACGGTGAATTTCTGGTGGATACAAGCTGGAACCACAATGAGGTCACCGACTTCCTCTCTCTGGAAGCGGATATCCTCTACAGCCGACTGCAGCACGCCTTCAGCGATAACCTGAGCATCGACCTGGCCGCCCGCTACTACGACAACCAGGAAAAGCAGAACTACCATGAACCCCGGGGCCTGTATGACTCCAATGGAGACGGCACCCGCGACATGATGAAGCGCCAGTTCCGGGATCAGGTGCGCAACAATGAGGGACTGTCGGCCTACGCCAATCTGATTACCGCGTTTGACACCGGTAATGTCGAACACGAATTCCTGGTGGGTGCGGAAATCTTCGACCAACAGGACGACTTCAAAGCCAAGCGCGGCGCACCGATCGAGGACGGCGGCGTGGTGCCCCCACTCAGCCTGTACGACCCGGTCTACGGCCAGACGTCACGGGCCCAATACGGCCTGGACGACAACCCCTGGGAAACCCCTCGCAAAAGCGAACAGATGCAGACTGGCGTCTATGTGCAGGATCTAATGCGACTGTCTGAGCAGTGGGACCTTTTGGCCAGCCTGCGTTTTACCCAGTTTGAGAGCGATGGCGACAGTGTCGAAAAAGACAGTGATGAGGCCCTGACCTACCGCGTCGGCGGTGTCTACCACCTGAACCGCTCCGTCAACCTGTACGCCAGCATCAGCGAAGGCTTCGTCCCCCAATCGGCGGGCAGTCAGGACCCGAGAGCGGGCGGCCCCTTCGAGCCCGAGGAAAGCGAGCAGTTTGAAGTGGGTGCCAAGCTGGAGCTGTTTGAAGGCCGCGCCCGCCTCAACCTCGCCGCCTACGAAATCGAACGGCGCAATGTGCTGCAGGCCGACCCGGCCGGCGATGTCGACAACGACGGTATTGACGATCTGATCCCCGTCGGCCGGGTGCGCAGCCGCGGCGCCGAGCTGGACCTGAGTGCGGACCTGCTGCCCCAGTGGACCCTGACCTTCAACTACGGCTTCAACGATGTGAAGGTCATTGAAGCGACCAGTGGCATCACCAACGCCACTGGCGACGACTTTGCCAATACCCCGGATCATCAGGCCGGTCTCTGGACCCGGTACGATTTCCTGAGCCTCAACTCCGCCATCGCGTTCGGAGCCGAGTATAAAGGTGAGCAGATCGGTATCCAGGGTGACCCGGTGAACGACTACACGGTGTTCGACGCGAGCTGGCAAAGCCAGTTTGATGCCTGGAAGCTGCAGATCAACCTGCGCAACCTGTTCGACAAAACCTACGCGGAGAGCGGCTTCATTACCCGCACCGGCCATTTCCCCGGGGAACCCCGCCGGGTCACGGTCACCCTGAGCCGCGAGTTCTGAGGTGTCTCCCGAAGCCCCCACGCCACGCGCCCGCACCGGCGGGCGACGTCGCTGGTTCAACCTGCACTCTTGGGTGGGACTGAAGTTCAGTCTGTTGTTTTTTTTCGTCAGCTTGACCGGCACCCTCGCGGTTTACGCCTACGAACTGGACTGGCTGTTCACCCCTGCCCTGCGCGTGCAGGCCCCGGAAAGTGGCGAGGGTGCCGAGCGCCAACCGCCCGGCACCCTGCTCGCCGCCGCCCTCAAGGAGTATCCCGGGTGGCGGCCGAGCTTTATGTATCTCAACCTGCCCGACTACATGGCCGCGGAACTGATTGCCGTGAACGAGGACGGCGAACGGCGGCGAATCTACGTCAATCCATACACTGCCGAAGTGCAGGGCCATGCCAACTGGTACAACGCCCACCGGTTTCTGCGCGAGGCGCACCGCCACCTGATGCTGCCGCTGCAATGGGGACTCACCATAGTGACCCTGCTCAGCTTTCCGCTGCTGCTGTCCATGATTTCCGCCTTCCCCATTTTCAAACGCTGGTGGCGCGGCTTTTTCAAACCACCGAAGCCCCGGGACCCACCCCGGCGCTGGTGGGGCAACCTGCACCGGTGGCTGGGCCTGTGGAGCCTGCCCTTCATTCTGGTGATCGGCCTCACCGGCATCTGGTATCTGGTTGAAAAGTGGGGCGGCGCAGCCCCGGCGGCGGGCGCCGAGCTGCGCCCGCTGCCCGAGGCCAATGCCTTGCCCCGGGATGCGGACACACTCAACCGCGCCATTGAGCGCGCCCTGAAGCCCTGGCCGGAATATCAGTTGGACAGCCTCTGGTTCCCCGGCGAGAACCAGCCGTTGATTCTCCAGGGGCAAGAGAAGGCTCTGCTGGTGCGCCCCCGGGCCAACACTCTGCTCATCGACCCGACCACCGGCGAGTCTCTGGGTCGTGTGCACGGTGAACAGCTCAGCCTGCACCAACGTATCGCCGAGGCAGCCGACCCACTGCACTTCGGCACCTTCGGCGGCCAGCCCACCCGCTTTCTCTGGTTCCTGTTCGGCCTGATGCTCACCACCCTGGCCGCCTCCGGCACCTGGATTTACTCCCTCCGCCTCACGTCCGGCCGCTCCCACCGGTCGCGTAGGGCGGGTAAGCCTAAAGGCGCACCCGCCGTTCCCCACCTATCCGGCGTAGTGCCACGCTCGCCCTGGCGCACCCTCTGGCAAGGCCAACTCCTCCCCTGGCCCCAGATGGCCCTGATTCTGACCTGCCTGATCCTGGCTCTGGTCAATATCGGGAGTTGACAAAGAGCGACCCAATCCATACTGTATAAAAAAACAGTAATGACCCAGGAGGTAAAACCATGGCTGTAGTCGCCGTTTGGAAATGTGATCGGGATGGCAAGATGTTTGACGATAAGAAAGCCGCGGAAGCGCACGACAAAATGCTGGAGCTGGCTGCCAATATCACCCAGTTGATCGAAAACTCGGTGGACGGCATCAGCGAGGCACACAGTGAGGCCATTGGCCTGTTGCTCGCCGAGCGCAGCGACCTGCTGGCCAAGGCCTGCAAGGGCAAGCCGGAAGTGTTGCTGGAAGGAACGGAAGACCAGAGCGCGAATGTCACGCCTCTGGCCTCCAATCAATAACGCCCCTTGCGTCTCACTCGCTCAGGGACTGAGCGGTCACCCCTCAAAGTTCCAGGTAGATTCTCAGGCTGGAGCGCTCCTGATGATGATCGTGATGATCATGACTTCTTGAGCGATAACGATACGCGTCGTCCCGATAGTTTTCGTGGCGATGGTGATACGCGTCATGTCTGCGCTCCCGGCGCCACTTCCTCATTTCACGCTCTCTCTCCCGCTCCCATTTACGGGCTTCTCGCGCGCGCTCTTTATGGTGTTTTTTGTGCTCCCAAGCCGCCGCATGAGGCGGTGGAGCGGCATGTAGTGCCACCGGAGCCATCAATACCAGACCAGCCAGCGTAGCAGACAATAGGGTTTTCATACTCAACACCTCCAGATCGGTCATTCGAAACAGTGGGTTCAGTATGTCTCCGGGATTCTGAACTCAGTCTGAACGGGATACACCTCTATCGCCCAACCATGAGCAGCGCTCCGCATTGGTGCTCTTGCAACAGTCAGCGCACAGCTTCCGTGCACAAAGCCTCTTTTCCGATGAACCAGCATTGAGCACAGGATTACAAAAAGCGCCCTCCGTTGGAGCAACCGCATTCGGGGAGGCCAAAATTCGGCTCCTTCTGCACAAAACGCCACCTTTTCTTCAGATGTTTTCTGCGTGGCACGACGGTTGCAACTCACCGATTACCAATTGGCGAAGCACGTCTTTGCACCGCAAGCATCACCGCCTCAATTCAGGAGAAACAACTTCATGGCCTATATCGAACCGAGTGAGTTCGTCACCAAGATGGTGGATTCCGGCGAACAGAAAGTGTACATGTCCAACAAGGACACCTTGATCCGCGCCTTTATGGCCGGCGCCATTCTGGCGCTGGCCGCCATGTTTGCCATCACTGTCATGGTCAATACCGGCTCCCCGCTGCTCGGCGCGGTACTTTTCCCGGTGGGCTTTATCATGCTCTACCTGATGAAGTTCGATCTGCTGACCGGGGTGTTTACGCTGGTCCCCCTCGCTTACCTGGACAAACGCCCCGGTGTAACGCTCAATCAGGTGTTGCGCAACTGGGGGCTGGTATTCCTCGGCAACTTTGCCGGGGCACTGACCGTAGCAGTGGGCATGTCGTTCATTCTGACCTATGGCTTCAGCATTGATGGTGGCGAGATTGCCGCCAAGGCGGCCCAGATTGGTGAGTCGCGTACCGTCGGCTACAAGGAGCACGGCCTGTCCGGCTGGATCACCATTTTCATTCGCGGCATCCTGTGTAACTGGATGGTCTCCATGGGGGTAGTCGGCGCCATGATTTCCACCTCCGCCGGCAGCAAAATGGCCGCCATGTGGATGCCCATCATGCTGTTTTTCTACATGGGCTTTGAGCACTCCATCGTGAACATGTTTCTGTTCCCGTTTGGTCTGATCATGGGTGGAGACTTTTCCATAGCCGATTATCTGCTCTGGAATGAACTACCCACCGTTCTGGGCAATCTGATCGGCGGCTTTCTGCTGGTGGGCCTGCCCCTGTATTACACTCACGTGCGCACCAGCCCCGCTCGTCGGTTGGCTTAACCGTAGAGACCCGGGCCGTCGTTTCACCACGACGGCCCAACCTTTATGACTCAACCTCTACGCATTCGCATCGGCCAGTACACGCATTCCGGCCACAAATCCGTGAACCAGGATTTTGTCGGCGCCCGGTTACCGACCGGCGCCACGCTGGGGCATAAAGGGGCGGTGCTGGCCATTGCCGATGGCATCAGCAGCAGCGACGTCAGCCAGATCGCCAGTGAAACCGCGGTCAGTGGTTTTATTGAAGATTATTACTGCACGCCGGAAGCCTGGTCGGTCAAGCAGTCAGCGGAGCGGGTACTGCAGGCACTCAACGCCTGGCTGTTCGCGCAGACGCGCAACAGCCCGTACCGGTTTGAACGGGACAGAGGTTACATCTGCACCTTCAGCACGCTGATTTTCAAAGCCCGTCACGCCCACCTGTTGCACGCGGGAGACACGCGCATTTACCGACTGGCGAATCAACAGCTGGAACCGTTGACGGAAGATCATCGCCACTGTGTGGATGCCGACACCCACTACCTGACCTCGGCGTTGGGGGTTCATCCTCATCTGCGTTTCGACTATCACCAACTCGACCTTGAGCCCGGTGACACCTTTATTCTTGCCAGCGATGGGGCCTACGAGTTTTTTGACGCCTCGGACATCACGCAGGTAATCGATGCCCAGCGGGATGACCTCAACGGCGCGGCCAGAACCCTGGTGGAGCAGGCATTGGCCCGCGGCAGTCGGGATAATCTGAGCGTTCAGATTGCCCGGGTGGAAGCGCTGCCGGACCCCACCGTGGGGGAGCTTTCCCGCCAGGCTTCGCTCCTGACGTTGCCCCCCGCTCTGGATGCGGGTACGGATTTTGACGGGTATCGGATTCTTCGTTCGCTCTATATCAGCAGCCGCAGTCATGTCTACCTCGCCCGGGACACCCTCAATAATGGCCCCGTGGCCATCAAAGTCCCGGCTATGGAAGGCAGAGACAATCCTCACTATCTCGAACGCTTTTTAATGGAGGACTGGATCGCGCGGCGGTTTAACCACACCCACCTGCTTAAAGCCGCTCGGCGGGAGCAGGAACGCGGCTTTCTGTACGTTGCGTTGGAATATATTGACGGCCAGACCTTGAGTCAGTGGCTGAAAGATAATCCGAGTCCTGATTTGGCCAAGGTCCGGGATATCGTGCAGCAGGTGGCGAGCGGACTGCAGGCGTTGCATCGCCAGGCCATGGTGCACCGCGATCTTCGCCCGGACAACCTTATGATCGATACTCAGGGAACGGTCAAAATTATTGATTTCGGCTCCGCCAGCGTCGCGGGCCTCAGTGAAGGACGAAGCCGCGACGGGGTGATCTACGGCGCGGCCCTGTACGCCGCCCCGGAATATTTTCTCGGCGAACCGGGAGACCCGCGCAGCGATCTCTATTCCCTGGCCGTGCTTGCCTATCAGATGCTGACCGGCAAGCACCCCTATGGTCCCAAGGTGGCCCGGACCCGGACCCGAGCGGAACAGCACAAACTCCGTTATCGCAGTGCTCAGGAACACCGGCCTTCGGTTCCCGACTGGGTGGATGAATGCTTGCGCAAGGCCACGCAGATCAGTCCGCACAAGCGCTACACCGAGCTATCCGAGTTTATTTATGATCTAAACAACCCCAACCCCGCGTTCGTTCGAAAATCGCGACCGCCATTGATTGAGCGTAACCCGGTATTGTTTTGGCAGGGTGTGTCGTTGATTCTGTTGGTGTTGTTGGTCGTGCAGTTTGCGTAGGTTGAGTTACGGCGGATGCGCCTTCGG
>NZ_DGMV01000049.1:9305-13715 GCF_002388575.1 Marinimicrobium sp. UBA4509 | reverse complement strand
GCTTATCCGCCCTACGCGACCCAGCGTGTCCCCTAATCGCCACCCCAGGCCCGATTCATCACCAGGTAGCTGAACGACGCGGACCAGGTGATCATCATAAAACCCACCAGAGCCTCGGTACCGGCGAGAAACCGTATATCTCCGGCGGCCGACAAGTCGCCCCACCCCACTGTGGTGTAATTCGCGGCCGAAAAGTAAACGCAATCGAGCAGCGTCAACTCACTGTAGCCCTGAATCACTCCGTAGCCATCCAAACCCAACAGCAACCAGAACACAAAACCGAACATCCAGATTTCAACCACATGGGCGAACAGCAGAACAAACATGGTGAGCAGCACGACCGGGCGGGTCCGGTGGTTGCGACCAAAGCGTCGGTGTCGGTCGATATGCCAGCGGTTGAGCCACTGGATCACTTCGTAATGAAACACCACCCCCAGGGCCACCACGACCGCCGTGGCCACTACGGTGATAACTGAAGAACTTGCGCCAAGGTTCATCAACAGTCTCTCTATTGACGGATCGCCAACCGTTTACGCCACATGACCTGCCAGCCTTGAGCGGTCAGGTGCCGATCACGCCACCGTCGTTTTTGGTGATCAGTACCGTGGTGGAACGCGGCCGGGTTTTGCCATCGCTGGCCGGGTAGCTGATGCCCGGGTGTTGAACATTGATCCACATCGCGGTGCCATCCGGCGTCGCGGTAATACCGGTGATTTCGCAGCCGGACGGGCCGGTCAGAAAACGACGCACCTCCCGGGTCACCGGATCGGCGCAGAGCATCTGATTGGTGCCCATGGCATCGTAAACCGACTTGCCGTCACTGAAGTCAGTCTGAATCCAGAGGCGCCCCTCAGGATCAAACCATAGGCCATCAGGGCTGGCAAAAATATCCCCCTTGATGGTGCCGTATTGGTGATCGGTTTGCCAGCTTTCGTCGGCCGGGGGCTGCTCGCCAGCGAGCAAAAACAGCTCCCAGTGAAAGGCGGTGGCCGCCGGATGCCGGTTGTCCTCCCGCCAGCGCAATATCTGGCCGTGATGGTTTTCCGGGCGCGGGTTGGCGGCGTCGACCGGCTCGTTCGGATCGACACCCCGATCGGTGTTATTGGTCAGGGTCACGTAGCCATCGCGGGTAAAGGGGTTCACCGCGGTCCACTCTGGGCGATCCATTGGGGTTGCGCCCACCGCATCGGCCGCACTGCGCAAGTTGATCAGCACATCGGCCTGATCGCGGAAGCCATCTGTTTCGGTGAGGCCCGGCGCCCCCCAGACCAGCGGGCGCCACTCGCCGGTGCCATCTTCGTGATAGACCGCGACGTAAACGGTACCCTTGTCCAGAAGATCCCGATTGGCCTTCGGGTTATCGGCATCAAAGCGACCTTCCGGCACAAACTTGTAGACGTATTCGCCCCGGGTATCATCGCCGGAATAAAACGCGAGGATGCCATCCGGATGCTGAACGCAGGTGCAGCCTTCGCGCACAATGCGACCAAACGCGGTGCGCTTGACCGGCCTGGAGTCAGGGTCAAACGGATCCACCTCCACCACCCAGCCAAACCGGTTGGGTTCGTTCACATGGCCACCGTGGGGCTGCTCGGCCCGAGGGGTCGCATCAAAGCGCGGATCGGCCGATTCCCAATAGTTGTAGTGGCTGTTGAGACCGGCGGCAATGCCGTAGCGATGGTGTTCACGCCGACGGGCATGATCCGCCGCGTCGCGATTGACGAAATAGTTTTTCCAGTTTTCCTCGGCAATCAGGTAGGTGCCCCAGGGGGTCACCCCCATGGAGCAGTTGTTCAGGGTCCCCAGCACTTCCCGCCCTTGCGGATCGTCGGCAGTTTTCATCGCCTCCGCACCCGCGCAGGGGCCGCTGAGGGTCATGGGTGTGTATGCGGTCAGGCGACGGTTATAGCGCGAGGGGTAAACGCGCTGCCAGTCGCCCCGGGGATCTTTGCGCAGCTCGATAATGCTCAGCCCATGGCCCGCCTGCTCCTTGCGGACTTCATTGAGCGGCCTTACCCGCCGGCCTTGTTCATCTTCGGTGACGGTGGGGCCATCGGGGTGAATCGTCGCGTTGATGTACTCGTGGTTGATCACCAGCAGGCCGCGCTCATTGGGCGCATCCGGAAAAGGGAAAAAATGCATACCGTCGTGGTTCTGACCGGACTGCAGGGCCTGCTCGGTCCAGGTGTTCTGCGCATCGGGACGCCATTCGGGCGCCCCGCTTTCCACTGGGTCCCCCCAACTGAAAAAGGGTCGGGCCGTGTAGCCCTCGGGCACATCCACCCGGTCGTAACCCGGATCACTCGCCACCGGCACCGGCTTGAACCCGATGGCCGGGCGCGGACTGTCCCGAAAAGCGGCGGGCGCGCCTTCCCGGCTGGCACAGGCGCTGAGCAGGGTGGACGCCGCAAAGGGGCCGGCCAACAGGCCCAGGCCACCTTTCAGAACCCGGCGCCGGGCGTGGCTGACCTGATTGAGGTGTCGGTTATCGCTGGGGTTTACCCGCGTATCGCGGGCCTGGTCGGCGCACTGGATCAGGACGGACTGGTTCATCACTTTCGTTCACCTCACTCTCATTCGCCGTTACTCTCATCCACCGTTACGTGGAATAGGGCCACAATCACCCGGCGACTCCGGGTATGCTGCACGCTTTCGCCAAAAAGTGCCAGATGAGCCCCGGAAGAATCGCATCAGGTGACCGTCCGGTGCTCGTCAGACAGGGTAACGATCCGCTCCCACAGCGCGTTGGTCCACCTAGCCAACTCGTGAACGAAGGGCTCCCGCACCAGTGTGGGGTCGATACACCAGCGATCAATATCCGGATGTCCCACGGCGGCATACTCCCAATCGATCAGGTACAGACGATCGCCGGTCTCCAGGACATTTTCGGGAATCAGATCATGATGGGTCAGGACTGCTGGCCAATCCGACCGGTCGAACGCCACCAGGGTTTCCCGAAAGAGCCACCAGCTCGACGCCAGTGCTGCGTCAATCGCACCCGCGTTTTCCAATTGCTGCCAATAGTGGTCCAGGTAAGCGGTATAGGAACGACGGGGCGTACCCGGGGCCAGCACCTGCGCCGCCCCCAGACACTCCATTAACCGACGACGCTGCCGGGGGTCCTGAAAATCAGCGTCGCTCCAGGTGCGCCCATCAATATGCGGAAAAACCGTGAAGTCTCGCTGCGGTGACCAATAACAGGCACCCCGGGTCAATCCCGCCTCGGCGACGGTGTCAAGAATCGCGGCCTCCTGCGCCCGGTCAATCCCAAGGTGCGGGCCCCGGGGGTTGTTCAGGCGAAGCAGCAGGTCATCGTTGAGCCCCGGCGCTCGCAGGCGAAAGCTGCGATTGGTGCGCCCGCCCTCAATGGGACCGAGCACGCGGGGAGCGTCAGTGATCGGCAGCGGCCACTCCCGCCAGGTGGCGAGGGCGGTTTCGAGGCGAGTAAACGCGTCAGGCACAGGCCGCTTCCTCGGCGCGATCACTGCTCTGGCCGCGATAGTCACGAACCCAGCTTAGCCAACCAAAGACCGAGATGATCAGATACAGCGCCATCAACAGTGCGGTCAGGTACAAGCTGCGCTCCCAGAGGATGATCATTTGCAGGCTGTTGATCACCATCCAGTAAAGCCAGTTTTCCAGAACCTTTCGGGCCACCATATAGGTGGTCACCACGGCGGCCCAGGTGGTGAAGGAGTCCAGATAGGGCCAGGCGGCCTGGGTGAACATCGTCAACCAGGTACCGGAGGCCAGGCTGACCAGCACAATGCCCCCGATCACCAGCAGGTGGGTTCGCCAGCGCCAGGTCTGCACCGGCAGTTCGGTATCACCCCGACCACCGTGACGCCATTGCCACCAACCGTAAACGGCCATGGCCATGTAGTAGACGTTGAGCCCGGACTCCATCAGCAGGCTGACGTTCCAGTAGAGCGCGGTGTAGATGGCGGTGCTCAGAAAGCCCGCGTACCAGCACAGGGCGTTCTGACGCACGGCTAATACCAGGTAGGCCAGCGCAAGCGTTACCGCGACCAGCTCCCAGCCGAGCCACTGGGACCAGGTGTCGGCCAATTGTTGGGTGATGTCGTTCATCAACTCAGGGTTTCCATCAGTTCAGGGCTTCATAATTGGGCAGAAATTTGGTGACGAATACGGCTTTGCCATACTTTTCGTAACTGTATTTCATGCCATCACGCAGGATGTCCATGACGCGGTCGTAGTCGCCGGTGATGATGGTGCAGGTGGGCACGGTCTGAATCAGAATGCCTTCCTGCTGGTTGAGCCAGTCGATAAACCCTTTGATGGGCGGAATGTAGTCGCCATTAAACGGGTACATGCTGATTTCTACGGAGAGTTTCATGGTGTTGCCTCTCTTTAACTGGGTGGCTTTCGGTGAGCTGTTGGGGGCGTGGT
>NZ_DGMV01000049.1:6225-9092 GCF_002388575.1 Marinimicrobium sp. UBA4509 | reverse complement strand
GAGTCAAGGTTCCTGACACCGACGCCCCCGAACCTAAAAAAGCCCGCCTAGAACCGCAGATTAAAATCAACCCCCACAACGCGCGGCTCGCCGAACTGATAATAGGGCTTGGTTTCATAACCATCTCGAGGGTCGTTACCGAAGGCGCCGAAGCCCCGGGTTTTGACGTCCTCATCGGTCAGGTTGCGGCCCCAGAGCGCCACCTCCCAACTATCGGCACGATAACCGATCCGGCCATTCAATAATTCATACGCATCGGACTGCTCCTCGTGGCGGCTGGAGAAATAAAACTCATCTTTGCCCTCCAACTCCACGCGAGCATACCAGTGCTCCGTCAGGTTAAACAGCGCACCCACCGCGAATTGATAGCTCGGGGCATGAGGCAGATCGCGGCCGCTCAGATCCTCCGGCTCACCAGTCTCTTCGTTTGCGCCGACGTGCGCGAAGCTCTGGAAGTCGTCAAATTCGCTATCGAGTAAGCCCACGCTGGCAAACACCTCGGTCATACGGTTGAGCCGGGCATTGGCTTCAAGCTCAAGGCCTCGGGCACTGCCCGCCGCAGCGTTGGTGGTGTAGTCGATAAAGCTGCAGGGACAGTCATCGCCCTCGTCCGGAACCACCCGGGACTGCTTGGTCTGCACATCGTCCCGGTCCTGATAAAACACCGCCACACGGGTCTGCAGGGCACCGTCGAGTGCTTCGCCCTTCCAGCCCGCTTCGTAATTCCATAGGGTTTCGGTGTCAAACTCCCGCTCATTCGCCGCCAGCGTCTGACTGCTGTTGAAGCCACCGGCCTTGAAGCCGCGCGAGGCCAGGGCGTACCACAGGTTATCCGCTTCATCCCGATATTCCAGAGCCAGCTTGCCGCCCCACATGTCTTCCGAGGGACTGAATACGGCGCCGTCACTGTCAGCGTAGTCGGCATCGCGGGTTTCGTGGCGCAGGCCGGCTTTCAGGGTCAGGCGCTCGGCCAGGGGAATATCCAACTGACCGTAGAGCGCGGTGTTCTCGGTACTGAAGGCACTTCGGAAATCCTCTTCCAGGTAGGTGTACTCCCGGCGTAAGTCCTCACTCTGGTCCCGGTAGTAAGTACCGACCACCCAGCCCAGCTCATCCTCTGCATTGCGCGATACCAGGCGCAGGTCGACGCTGGTATTGTCGTTGTCCCGCAGGTAGTTATCAAAGGAGTTGTAGCCGTCGAAAACACACTCGAAGTCGACACAGATATCTTCGTAGGCCCAGTCCTCATCGTAGCCATATTCGAGATCGGACTGGGCGTGACTGACCAGCGCCTCCACATCAAACGCCTCGGTAGCCTGCCACTGCAGGCGCACCGAACCGGCGGTGCTCTCCTGGCGGTCGTGGCCCGGCTGGTCCGACAGAGTGGTGCGGGTGTTGTCCAGGGAGAAGCCGTCGTAACCGTTGTCGACATCGACATAGAAGGCAGTCAGGTCGACCGTGAGGTCGGCGCGGGGCTGCCAACGCAGTTTGCCCCGCAGGGTCTGCTCATCGATATCGGCATTGTCGTCGGTGCCGAGAAAGGCGTTTTCCTGATAGCCATCACTGAGGGTGGTGCCCGCCGCAAGGCGATAGCTGAGCGTGTCCGATACCGGGCCGCTGATGACGCCGCTGGCAGTGTGGGTGTTGTACTCGGCCAACCCGAGGCTGGCCGTACCTTCGAATGATTCAGTGGGCGTGCCCGAGACCATATTGATCAGGCCGGCCATGGCGTTGGCGCCGTAGAGCGTGCCCTGAGGCCCCCTCAGCACTTCGACCTGCTGGATATCCAGGGTGGTGGCGCCGGCGCCAATGCCGGTCATATCAATACCGTCGATGATCAGGCCAACCGACGGGTTGACCGGCTCGACGAACTGGCTGCGCTCGCCGATACCGCGAATCTGGAAGAAACGGGCCCGGGAGGTGCCGGCGGAAAAGTTGACGTTGGGCGCGGTATTCAGCACCTGGGACAGGTGGTCGGCGCCGCGCTGGCGGATGGTTTCGGCATCAATGACCGAGGCGCTGGCGGCTAGGTCAAGAAGGCCGGACTGGCGAAAATCGGCGGTGACCAGAATTTCTTCATCGATCTGGGCCACATCCTGTGCCTGAGTGCTGACCGTCAAAAGCGCGGCCGTCAAAGCGGAAAGCGAAAAGCGTGTCGGGTTCATGGGCAGAGTCTCCAAAACAACGTTTAAGTGGAGACCCGGTATGCGAGCGGGAGTGTGCTGGAACGCTATTTATTGTGGCGGGCCAAGGGGCTGGCCTGCGGCACCCTACGACTATTTCGAGGGCGCTGGTTCCTCTTCCTATCCCTACGCCGGCATTAACCGGATCAGGTTCAACGGGTCCGCTCTGTGGTCAGAGCGTCTCAGGTACATGACCTCCCCGAGGAGTGGCGCCAATTCTAACGCGAATGAGGGGCTATCGCCAAACGATCAATCCTCCTGCCAGACCCAGTAGCTGGCGCCGGCCACCAACACCGCCGTCGCCAGCAGCCCCACCTGAATCACGACCGTCAACGGCGTTGCCAGCATCGCCCCCGCCAGCGCATAGGCCCAGGTTGGGGCGGGAATCAGTACCAGCGCCAGCAGACCGGCCAGTCCCGCCATCAACAGCACCCAGAGGACTCTGGACAAACGCCCCGCGCGGCGCACTGGCAGGCGGTGCATCACCGCATCGGTAAAACCGGCGTCGTCAATGTGGTCGCTGTTACGCTGCAGCGTCTGGCTCAGCCAGGCGTCCAGTTCGCGCTCGTCGTTGGGAATATCGGATTTCATTGTGCCGTCTCCTGCCAGGATGACAGATGGGTTCTCAGGGCCTTTTTACCACGGAGCAGGTGGGTTTTAACGGTACCAAGGGGAATGCCCATC
>NZ_DGMV01000049.1:5529-6074 GCF_002388575.1 Marinimicrobium sp. UBA4509 | reverse complement strand
CCTCGGCCACCTCTTCCTGCGTGAGCTCTTCCTCCAGGCTCAGGCGCAGGGCCCACTGTTGGGGCTGGCTCAATCGGGCCATGGCCGCTTCCAGGTCGCGCCGGGCGTCCAGGGAGCCGGCATGCCCCGCCTGCACCTGATGACTGTCCAGCTCAGGCGTGGCGTCCTCCAGGTCAACCTTGGTCCAGCGCTCCCGCGCCAGCCGCTTCTGGCTGGCCGCCAGATTGAACGCAATGCGATACAGCCAGGTGGAAAAACGCGCTTCGCCCCGAAAGCTGTGCAGCGAGCGGTAGACCTTGATGAACACCTCTTGAGCCAGATCGTCGGCCGCGGCCTCGTCTCCATTGCACAGGCGCCGGGCCCAACGGCGTACCGGCGACTGATAGCGCAGGACCAACTGCCGGAAGGCGTGCTGGTCCTGCTGGGTCATGACGCGGGCAATCAGGCCCGCGTCAGACAGAGGCTCAGGATTAGGGATCATTACTGCGCCTGACGCTCAGCGAGTTTCCAGATCAGGATCTTGGCCAGGCCCATGCCCACCAGGA
>NZ_DGMV01000049.1:4349-5419 GCF_002388575.1 Marinimicrobium sp. UBA4509 | reverse complement strand
CAGCCCGATGCTGCCAATAGCGAAACCGGTCATCAGGGTCAGGAACACCGTCAGACCGATACCCGCCCCCAGCAGTACCAACCCCTGGTTCAGGTTGCGGACCGGGCTTGGCAGCGCGTCCTCCATCAGGTTCTCCGGCACCGGCTGGCCAGCCTCCAGAAACTTCTGGATACGTTCGTTGAGCAGTTGCTGGCGCCGCTCCCGGTGGCGGAAGACGAACAGGGCAATCAGAATCACCGCCAGCGCTGGAGCGCCAAACACCATCAGGATGGCAACAACCGGAATGATCAGGGCCGCCGCATCGCCCCCGGGAATATGCTCGGGCATATGTTGCTGCCAATTGGCGGTTTCCGCTAAAGCGGGCACAGCCCCACTGATCAAGCCAAAGGCGAGCAGCGCTACGGCCGCAATGCGCAACAGGTGATTCAGAGTCAGATGTTTCATGGTCCATTTCCTCGTATCAGTCATTCTAGCGCGTCCAGCGAGGCGCTGGGTTACCAATCAAGACGAGGGCAATGGCGGGTCTGGATTCAAAGGCGGGCAAAAAAAATCGGGGGCGAGCGCGGTGGGCCCGAAAGCCCACCGCAACACGCTTACAGCTGGAACCGGCTGACCAGCGTATTGAGCTCCACCGCCAGTTTGGAAAGCTCTTCGGCCGACGCACTGGTCTGATTCGCGCCCGCCGCCGACTGGGTGGCGATGTCGCTGATCTTGACCAGATTGCGGTCCACTTCCCGCGCCACGCTGGCCTGCTCTTCCGAAGCGCTGGCAATGACCTGGTTGCGCTCGTTGATATCGTCGATGCCCTCGGCAATTCGCTCCAGCGCCTCGCCGGCGGCCTTGGCCACCGCCAGGGTCTCCGTGGCGCGGGTGCTGCTCAGTTCCATGGAAGACACCGCATCCTTGGTACCGCTCTGAATGTTGTTGATGATGGTCTCGATTTCCTTGGTGGAAGTCTGAGTTCGGTGCGCCAGAGCGCGTACTTCGTCCGCCACCACAGCAAAACCGCGACCGGCTTCCCCGGCCCGCGCCGCTTCAATCGCCGCATTCAGGGCCAGCAGGTTGGTCTG
>NZ_DGMV01000049.1:2515-4207 GCF_002388575.1 Marinimicrobium sp. UBA4509 | reverse complement strand
GCAGGTTGGTCTGCTCGGCTATGGCCAGAATCACATCCATCACTTTACCGATGTCATTGGCCTGTTCGGCCAAGCCATTGACCGACTCCGAGGTCTTGTCGATTTCATCGGTCATAAACTGGATGGATTTTCGGGTCTCGCGCACTTTAGCCAGCCCATCTTTGGTGGCACTGGCGGATTCACCGGACGACTCCGACGTTTCAGTGGCATTGCGAGCCACTTCTTCTACCGCCGCGGTCATCTCGGTAACCGCACTGGCCGCCTGCTGAATCTCGTCGGTCTGCTCCTGCAGGCTGCGCGAGGAGTCTTCTGCCACCGAACTCAACTCCTCAGTTGCCGAGGCCAATTGGGTGGAGGAGTTTGAGATCTGACTGATGGCACTGCGCAGGTTCTCCCGCATGACCGCCAGCGAATTGAGCAGGCGGGCCGGTTCGTCATTGCCTTTAACCTCAATGGATTGGCTGAGATCACCACCGGCGATCGTCTCGGCATTATCCAGCGCCTGGCCCAACGGTTGAACGATACTGCGGGCAAGGAATACCGCCAGCCCGATACCGAGCAGCACCGCAACCACAATGGCCACAATCACCGCCAGTTTTGCTGCCGCAAAAACCGTGGCACCTCGTTCATCCGCTAGACGAGAGCCTTCCTGATTGATATCTGACAACTCCAACAATGCGTCAGCCATTCGATCGGCCGGGCCGCCCAAGGCTATATTGACGATCCCCATCGCCGAACCGAAATCCCCCTGCTGGACAAAGTCGACGAGAATATCAGCGTTCTCGAAGTACTCGGATTGAGCGTCCACGTATCGGTCATAAGCCGCTTGCACCTCGGGACTATTGATCACCTGCTCAAAGCGCTTCTGATTGGCACGGACATCCGCCTTCACCGCCTGCATGCGCTCGATGTTCTGCTCAACCATCACCGGGTCTTCATCCGCGGCAGTCCTTAGGGTAAACACCCGGTAGCGCATAATACTGGTCCCGAGGTCCCCTACCGCACGTACCGCGGGCATCCATTCGTCGTTGATCTCAGAGGAAATTTCGTCCATCCGGGCCATTTCATACAAAGCGAAGAGCCCCAGACCAATTAATAAAAAGAGCATGACTCCAAAGCCAGCGGCCAGTCGCGGGCCGATATTTAACGCACGTAAAAACATAGTCTGATCCCAAGATTCCGGGCTGTTGTTATTCCTTTTCACTCGCCCCAAATTTTCTGGTATGAAAACCAACACCCCTGGCCGGGGATATTCCCGCAGTTTTCAAAGTCGTTGTCTCGTTCGTCACGGGCACCACCGCCCCTCTTGGACTCTAGCACAGGACTTCAGGTACCACCGTGCCGGCCCTGATAAGGCTGTCGGCGGTGAGGCTGCAAAGTTGAAGCCTTTTTTGCCCCCTGGTGTACACTAACGGCCTACTGATCCTGTCCCCACAACGCTAGGGAGCTTGCCATGAACAAGATTCGCTGGGGGGTGCTCAGCACCGCCAATATTGGTCGCAAGAAAGTCATTCCCGCCATTCAGGCCTCCGAGCGAGGTGAAGTGGTCGCCGTGGGCTCGCGCTCCGAAGACAGTGCCCGCGCCTTTGCCGACGAGCTGGGCATTCCCGTGGCCCACGGCAGCTACGAAGCCCTGCTGGCGGACCCAAATATCGACGCCATCTACAACCCCCTGCCCAACCACTTGCATGT
>NZ_DGMV01000049.1:1603-2431 GCF_002388575.1 Marinimicrobium sp. UBA4509 | reverse complement strand
CCCCTGCCCAACCACTTGCATGTGCCGCTGTCGATTCAGGCGCTGGAAGCGGGCAAGCACGTACTGTGTGAAAAGCCCATCAGCCTGGACGTCAAAGACCTGCAGGCGCTCAAGGCCGCGGCCAAGGCCCACCCCAAGCAGAAGCTGATGGAAGCCTTCATGTACCGCTTCCACCCCCAGTGGCAGCATGTGCGCGAATGGCTGGAGCGCGGGGACCTGGGGCAAGTAAGGACTTACACCGCCTTCTTTGCCTACAATAACCGGGACGATGAGAACATCCGCAACCTGCCGGACATCGGTGGTGGCGGGCTGATGGACATTGGCTGCTACGGCATCTCCTCCGCCCGGCATGTCTACGGCGCAGAGCCGGTGCGTGTGGTCGGCAGCGTGCAGCCACTGGCTGGCTACGAGGTGGACTGCCTGACCTCGGCCATCATGGAGTTCCCCGACGGCACCGCCACCTTTACCGTCACCACCAAAACCGAGGCTACGCAGTGGGCGGAAATCCACGGTGAGAAAGGCATGATCCGCCTGGAGAAGCCGTTCAACCCCGAACCCGGCGATGAGAACCGGGTTACCCTGGTTATCAGTGGGGAAAAGCAGACCTTCAGCTTTCCAGAACCCAATCAGTACCAGCTGATGGTGGACGCCTTCAGCCAGAGCATCCAGGAGGACACGCCGGCCCCTACCCCGCTGTGGGATGCGGAAGCCAATATGCGCATTATTGATGCGCTTTTCACCAGCTCGGACGAAAGCCGCTGGGTCAACCTGGACTGAGGAGAGGCATTTCATGGAGAAAATTGTTGTGGTCGGCGGTGGCGCCGGCGG
>NZ_DGMV01000049.1:499-1489 GCF_002388575.1 Marinimicrobium sp. UBA4509 | reverse complement strand
GTGGTCGGCGGTGGCGCCGGCGGATTGGAACTCGCCACCAGGCTCGGTCGCAAGCTGGGCCGAAAGAAGAAAGCCCATATTACCCTGGTGGACCGCAACACCACCCATCTATGGAAACCGCTGCTGCATGAAATAGCGGTGGGCACCATGGATGAGGGCAACGATGCGGTCAGCTACCGCGCCCAGGCGTACGCCAAAGGCTTTCACTTTCGCATCGGCACCCTGACCGACATCGATCGCGAGCAGCGCCAGGTTGTGCTGGCGCCGGTTCTGGACGAGGAAGGTGTGGAGTACATTCCCGCCACCCGCATTGATTACGATTACCTGGTGATGGCTCTGGGGTCGGTGTCCAATGATTTCGGCACTCACGGTGTGAAAGAGCACTGCATCTTTCTCGACAGCGCCAAGCAGGCGCACCGGTTTCGCAACAAGTTGCTCAACCGGTTCTTGCGAATTCAGCGCGTTCCCGACGAACCGGATGAAGTACGCATTGCCATTGTGGGCGCCGGCGCAACCGGCGTGGAGCTCTCCGCGGAGCTGCATCATGCCGTCAAAGAGTTTCACCACTATGGCTTTGATGCCATCACCAATGAGCACCTGCACGTAACCCTGCTGGAGGCCGGCGAACGGATCCTGCCCGCCCTGCCCGAACGCATTTCCGCCGCGGCCACCCGCGAGCTGACCAACATCGGGGTCAAGGTGCGCACTCAGACGATGGTGACCTCAGCCGAGCATAACGGCCTGCACACCAAAGACGGTGATTTCATTGAAGCGGACCTGATGGTCTGGGCCGCCGGCATCAAGGTACCGGAGTTTATGGCCAACATCGGCGGTCTGGAAACCAACCGGATCAATCAGTTGACCGTCAATCCGCATTTGCAGGCCACGCGGGACGAACGGATTTTCGCCATTGGTGATTGCGCCGAGTTCATTCAGGAAGATGGCAAGCGAGTGCCGCCACGAGCGCAGTCGGCCCATCAGATGGCGGAT
>NZ_DGMV01000049.1:0-329 GCF_002388575.1 Marinimicrobium sp. UBA4509 | reverse complement strand
CCTGCTCGCCTGCCTGCACAACAAGCCGCTGAAAACCTACCACTACAAAGACCACGGCTCGCTGATTTCCCTGGCGAACTACTCGACCGTAGGCAGCCTGATGGGCAACCTCACTCGGGGCAGTCTGTTTATTGAGGGTCGTATGGCGCGGGTGGTGTATATCTCGCTGTACCGGATGCATCAGGTGGCGGTGCACGGTTTGATCAAGACCGGTTTGCTGATGCTGGCGGGTAAAATCAATCGGTGGTTACGACCGCGGTTGAAGTTGCATTGATGGTATTGCTTAAATATTGACGGCACTTCACTTAGAGTGCTGCGGGAGGGTATAC
>NZ_DGMV01000012.1:19673-42036 GCF_002388575.1 Marinimicrobium sp. UBA4509 | reverse complement strand
TCAACCATTTAATCCGCTTACCCGAAATTCACAAGGAAAATCAGGGGCTTCCGGGATTCTATAGTGGTGGGAGCGAGAGCATTCGAACCACCTAATATACGTATATCAATGCCTATACACACATCAATATCAATAAAATCAATGACTTATTGAACCGAACGTCTATCAATGAGTCTCAGCAATTGTCAATGTTCGCGGCATTATTGCGGCAATTTTCGTCACCCGCAGCAACTTTCAAATCCGACTCATTGGCGGACAACAAAACACCAAAAACAATTAAAGGTATATATATGATAAGAGTAGACTATGAGACCTCTCAGCATTGGGCCGTTAATCTCAAACCGCATTCCTATGACTCATTTCTTAATCTTGGTGCAACAGACAAGCTTTTTAGGTGGACTTATTACGTAGATGTCCCAGAAGAAAAAGGTCGTACTGAAACGCAGCTTTTAGATAAAATTTACAGCCTTACCCCCCAAGAGATCCAAAGTAAGTGCCAAAAAGAGGGAATAGCTATTGACCTTAAGGATCTAAAACAGTTCGCTAACTTCGAATCACTAAATTGTAGATTTAAGCGTCTTAATGTTGGTACGTAAACCCTCCGCAGTTCTATCGTATGATCAACATACGTGCAACTCTCAGATAAAAGGCAAATAAACTTGCCTTTTATCTCCCGCTCAACCAACGCGTCGCCACCATCCTAGCTACTACACTTAACCCATTTTCTAATTATTCCAATAAGGATCAATATTTCCCTGCATACACTTACTTACTTCGTTATCTATCGTGTTATTGGGTTTAACACAGTCTTCAAGCGATCTTACGTGCTCAATATCCCTTGCTCTAGCGTCTCGAGCCTCCCGCTCTCCTTCTCTTGCCGCTTTGCATGCTGTGTTTCTAAAGGTCAGCGTATCTCGTCCGGGATTACTGTTGTGCTCTCTAATCCAGTAATTGCACGTCTCGTATAGCTTTCTCACCGCTTTGTTGTCGGAGTTAATCTGGTACGTGTTCTTATGGTCCGAATAGTCTCTATGCGTCCTCGGCCCGCTGACTCTGTCTATTGCGCCATCACTACCACCTTTTCGTCTGCACTCGTGGTATAGGTCTTTATACTTATTTCGTTCTCTTAACCACGTTGTCATCTGTCGGCTTGAACCGCCCTTTCTCCGCAGACTTGTATAGTAATCGGCCTTGTCCTGGTATCTCTTACAATTCTGAGCTTGAGACTCTTGCGAATTCAGAACCGCGACATTCAGCAATGTAAAAACCACTATGGTTCCTATCAGCGATCTTCTTGTCACTCCCTTCATCCATGATTTAAGTCGTTTAATAATCTCCATGTCCTCTCCTCCATCGTTTTGCAACTGTTGGCGCTGTTACCCAGCCTTTCCCTGTGCTCCTAAGCTCTCTTGAGCCTCCTTTGTCACCGGGCTTATCTGCCCCGCTTCCGGCAGCTCCTTTCCGCTGTACACTCAGTATTCGTATACCGAAAATATCTTTGCTAAAGCTTATAGGTCATCAATTCTAATTTTTTACTGACCGCTTACGAGGTTCCCAAGTCTGATGCAGCTAATCCCCATCCTTCACGCCAGTTCCTCTCGCGTAAGCCCCTCCCCCTTCAATTCCTTTAACTCTTTCTCGTAGGTCCACAGCAAAGTACACCATTTACAATAATAAATAGATCACCTCTTGACTGCCACCCAGCCCGGAGCAGTGAAAGCTAAAGACAAGCAAAGCTAAATACTGCGTGAAACCGCATGCACTTTCAAAAATGGGGGACGGTGGCAGATGCCTCATGCTCACCAGAGAACTCTTCCGCCAGTAGCTTTCGAACGTCGCTATCGACGCATTTTCGACACTAGAAGGGCTGAAACGAAAAAGCCCCTGAAATTCACAAGGAAAATCAGGGGCTTACGGGATTCTATAGTGGTCGGAGCGAGAGGATTCGAACCTCCGACCCCCTCGTCCCGAACGAGGTGCGCTACCAGACTGCGCTACGCTCCGACTGGGTTGGCCTGTGCCAACGAGGGCGGAATTATAACAGCTGTTTTTCTGCTGTAAATGGGGAATTGGCATTTCTTACGTCACAGATTGACGGATTGGCGGGAGGATGGAGCCCCATGGCGGGCCGCAACTGGTATCATGCGGCCATTATTGTCTGACCCGAATGAGGAATTGACGCGTGAACGCCGCTTTTCGACTTGCTGCTGTAACCACTCTGGCTCTGGTAATGACCGCCTGTGTGGGCCCGCTGGACCGACCCGATGAGCCGGAAGGCCCACAGGTGGATCCCCAGGCGGCCGCCGTGGTCAGTCTGATCGATCAGGCTCGCCTGGCCTATGAGCAGGGCGACTATATGGGTGCCATCGCCGCCGCTGAGCGCGGTCTGCGGATCGATCGGCGCGAGCCCGAGCTGTATTTGGTGTTGGCCCAGAGCTACTTTGACCTGGCGCAGATGGAGCAGGCCCGTCAGTTTGCGGAACAGGGGCTGCGCCATAGCCCGCCGGACTCCCGCCTGTATCAGGCCCTGGAAGCGGTGCGCGGACGCGCAGCCCAGAGCACCGGCACCCTTCGCTTTTAGCCTTCCCCCTGGGCGTCACTGCATGAGATTCGGCTAATATATAGCCAAATCTCATGTACAAGCCCAAACCTATTTCCAATTGGTTTAATTAAGCGGCCGGAAAAACTGGCGATTTTCTGATCAGCGCCGATACTGTAAGTAACTGGTGTTGGCAATCCTCTGGTTTTATCAACCACCAGTTGGGTCCGGTGGACCTTGTCAGGAAGCTTTCCTTATTGTGTACTCCTATCTTGCCGGTGCTTGAAGCACCGGCTTTTTTTGGTGCGGCGCTCACTGCCAGAGGCGCTGCCACCAGCTGGGGCGGGACGAGCGGTCGATGCGACACCCAGCGGATTCCTCCAGAACCTGACCTTCGCGCAGCGGCAACCAGACGGCGCCCTCGCAGCGCTCGGCGCTGAGCTTTCCGGTGGCGCTGTCGATCCAGTCAAAACTCACATCACCCGGCGGCGTGAGGGGCAGCCCCTGAGTGGGCAGGTCCGCCATCATGTCCGCCCAGGCATGCAGGGCGCCGGAGGAGCCGGTGAGCGGGGTTTCCTCGTTGTTGTCCCGCCCGAGCCAGACCACCGCCAGGTGCTGCCCGCTGAAGCCGGCAAACCAGCTGTCCCGGTAGTCGTTGCTGGTGCCGGTTTTACCGGCCATGGCCAGCCCTTCCGGTAACCGCTGGTAGACCGACCGCCCGGTGCCCTCGCGCAGGGCAAGCTGCAGCAGGTACTGCATCTGGAAGCTGGCCTCGGGGCTGAAGCGCTGCTCCATCTTCAACGGATAGCGGCGCAGCGGGTCGCCCTCGGCGGTCAGCACTTCGCGAATCGCCCGCAGCGGGGTATAGACGCCTTCGGCGGCGAGGGTGTGGTAAATACCGGAGACCTCGTAGGGTGTCATTTCCACCGCGCCAAGAAGGATGGCCGGTACCCCGGGGATAGTCCCCTCAAAGCCGGCGGCACGCAGGGTGTCGTACACCGAGCCGAGCCCCAGGTTCATACCCAGCCGGGCGGTGGCCTGGTTATAGGAGTGCACCAGCCCCTGATAGAGAGGCACTTCCCCGTGATCTTCCAAGCTGGCGTTGCGGGGTTCCCACAGGGTGCCATCGCCCGCTTCCACGGTGACCGGGTCATCGCTGATCAGGGTACCGGGGTGATACTCATCCGGACGCTCCAGAGCCGTGAGATACACGAAGGGTTTGACCAGCGAGCCGATCGGACGGCGGGCATCCAGGGCGCGATTGAAGCCATTGAACCGTCCGTTGCGATCGCCCACCAGGGCCAGCACCTCACCGGCGCCCACCGAGGTGACCATGGCGGCGCCCTGCAAGCCTTCAGTGCCGTGTGCCTGCTCCAGGCGGTGTAACCGCTCACTGATCACCCGCTCCAGGCGCCGTTGAATCATCGGCGAGAGGCTGGTGAAGATGCGGAGCCCTTCGCTGCGCAGGTCTTCCTCCCGGTAGTCCCGACGCAGTTGCCGATTCACCAGTTCGATAAAAGCCGGGTAACTCTGCAAGCTGTAGTCCACATCCGGCACGATGCCCAGAGGGGCTTCGGTGGCCGCGTCCAGTTCAGCCTGGTCAATCAGCCCTTCCCGATGCATGACCCGCAAGACCAGGTCCCGGCGCTCCTTGGCCCGCTCCGGGTGACGCCAGGGGTTGTAGTAGGACGCCCCTTTGACAATGGCGATCAGCAGCGCGATCTGCTCGGTTTTCAGTTCGTTCAGGGGCTGACGAAAGTAATGCTGCGCCCCCAGGGCAAAGCCGTGTACCCCCCGGGAGCCACTCTGGCCCAGGTAGACTTCGTTGATGTAGGTTTCAAGAATTTCCGACTTGCTGTAATGCACTTCCAGGAGCACGGACATGATGGCTTCCTGGAATTTGCGTTGCAGGCTGCGCTCATGGGTGAGATAAAAGTTTTTCACCAGTTGCTGGGTCAGCGTACTGCCGCCCTGCACCACCCGCCCCGCCTGCAAGTTGGCCCAGGCCGCGCGCAAAATGGCTGTGGGCGATACCCCGAAGTGGTCCAGGAAGTCGCGGTCCTCCACCGCGAGCAGGGTTTCGCCGAGCAACGGCGGCAGGTCTTCCAGGCGCACCAGTAACCGGTCCTCGCCGTGGGCGGGGAAAATGCCACCGATCTCTTCGGGCTCCAGCCGCATCAGTGGTAGCGGCTCCCCCTGCCCGCCCTGCAGACGGGTGACCCGACCGGCGTCCAACGTCATCCGGAAACGCCGGGCCGGCTCGTCGCCGTCCCAGAACTCAAAGCCGCGGCTGTAAACGTCATAGTGCCGGGTGTTACCCTCAAACCGGCGTGCGTACTGCCCGGGGCCACTGACACGCTCCACCGGCCGGTAACCCAATGCCAGCATTTCCTGCTCAAACAGGTCGGGGGGCAGCGACACCCCTTCGTACAACTCCAACGGACGGGCGTAGACCCGCGCGGGCACCGACCACTTTTTGCCCTCAAATTTCTCGCGCACCACGCCGTTCAGATAGATCACCCAGAGCACAAACAGCAGGGCAATCACGCCCGCCGCATACAGCAGCCATAGGCGCAACAGCGCCCAGCCGTGGCGCCCCTGAGTGGGTCGTCCTTTGCGGCGGGTTCGGGTTTTGTGGCGACGTCGGGTCATAATCGGAGGTCAACTCGTTACTGGTGAAGCCCCGCGCGTTCGGGGCGCTTTCGTACGGGGCGCTTATTTTGCATAATGGTCGGCCAAAACCCAACCGGAAGCGCCACATAGCGCTCAATTTCGGACAGACAGCGAGGCATTCATGAACGATCACTATCACATCTACGGCATTGGCGCGGCTCTGGTGGACACCGAAATCGAAGTCAGTGACGCCGACCTGAAAGCCATGGCGGTCGCCAAAGGTGTGATGACGCTGGTCGATGAGCCCCGCCAGTCTGAGCTGATTGACTACCTGAGCGACCACTTGGTTCATTCCAATCGCGCCAGCGGCGGCTCCGGGGCCAATACCGTGATTGCCGCCAGCTACTTCGGTTGCCGCAGTTTTTATTCCTGCCGGGTCGCCAATGACGAGAACGGCGAATTCTACCTGAACGACATCAAGGCCGCCGGCGTGGACTATCCCGAGCACCTCGGCAGCGATCAGGGCATCACCGGTAAATGCCTGGTGATGATCACCCCGGACGCCGAGCGCAGTATGAACACTTTCCTCGGCATCAGTGCCGGACTGTCGGTGAACGAGCTGCACACTCCCGCCATTGATGCAGCGGACTATGTGTATATCGAAGGTTACCTGGTCAGCTCCGACACCGGTCGGGCCGCCGCCATTGAGCTGCGCGAGCGGGCGGAGAAGCGTAACACACTGACCGCGCTGAGCCTGTCGGACCCGGCCATGGTGCAGTTCTTCCGCGACGGCCTGCTGGAGATGATCGGCAAGGGCGTGGACCTGCTGTTCTGCAACCGCGAGGAGGCCATGGGCTTTACCGGCACCAACACGCTGGAAGAAGCCGCTCAGTCACTGCAGGATTACTGCCGCTCCTTTGCCATCACCTGCGGGGCGGACGGCGCGCTGGTCTTTGATGGCCGCCACTCTTATCACATTGATGCCCAGCCGGTGAAAGCGGTGGACACCAACGGTGCCGGCGATATGTTTGCCGGTGCGTTTCTGTATGCGCTCAGTCAGGGCCATGAGTATGACGTGGCCGGTCGATTTGCCAGCCTGGCTGCCAGCAAGGTGGTGACCCAGTACGGTCCGCGGTTGCGCCCGGAGCAGCATCAGGAGTTGAAGCAGGCGTTTTTTGGGTAGCAGACCGGGCAGTCCGGGTCGCGGGGGAGTTTGAGTTCGCGCCATTGGCTGGTGGTGGCGTCGAACAGCAGCAGCCGGCCGGCGAGGCTGGTGCCGACACCGGCGAGCAGTTTTACCGCCTCCAGTGCCTGCATGCTGCCGATGACGCCCACCAGGGGTGCCAGTACGCCGCTGCTGGCGCAGTTGAGTTGCTCGTCTTCACTCACGTCGTACAGGCAGCGATAGCAGGGACTGTCATCGCGGCGCGAGTCGAACACCGTGACCTGCCCTTCCAGGCGAATCGCGGCGCCGGACACCAGCGGTGTACGGGTAACGACACAGGCTTCGTTGATGGCGTAGCGCACGCTGAAGTTATCCGTGGCATCAATGACCAGATCCGCCTCGCGCACGCGGGCGGTGAGTGCCTCGCCGCAGAGTTTTTCTTCAATGGGGACCAGTTTTACGTCCGGGTTCAACGCCTGCAGGGCGGCGGCGGCCGAGCGCACCTTGGGCTCGCCGACACGCTCAGTGGTGTGCACGATCTGCCGCTGAAGGTTGGACAGGTCAACCTCATCGTGGTCCGCCAGCCATAACTCCCCAACCCCGGAGGCGGCCAGGTACATCGCCACGGGTGCGCCCAGGCCGCCGAGGCCCACGACCAACACCCGGGCGTTCAGCAGTCGCTCCTGCCCTTCGACATCCACTTCGGGTAACAGGATGTGCCGGCTGTAGCGCAGCAGTTGGTTATCGTTCATCATCGGCCACCTCCTTTGCGGGCCATTGCCCCAGTGTGACTCGGTCGCGTTCGTTCAGGTCCTGCTCGGTGCGCACGGCGCGAAAGCCCCGTACCGTGAACAGCTCTCGCACCGCCGATCCCTGTTCCCAGCCATGCTCTATCAACAACCAGCCGCCGGGCAACAAATGCCGGGGCGAGAGATTCACGATGTGCTCAATGTCCGCCAGCCCCTGGCGTTCGGCCACCAGCGCTGAGCGGGGCTCAAAGCGCACATCCCCCCGGTTCAGGTGCGGATCGCAGTCGGCAATGTAGGGCGGGTTGCTCATCACCAACTCAAACCGCTCGTCCATACGCAGCGCGGAATACCAGTCACTGTGCAGGCAGCGGACTCGCTCCAGCCCGAGACGCTGAGCGTTGCGCCGAGCCAGATCGATCGCCGCCGTGGAGGCGTCCAGCGCGGTTACCTCCCAGGCCGGTCGCTCACTGGCAAACGCCAGCGCGAGGGCACCGGTGCCCGTGCCGAGATCCAGCGCGCGGCCCGAGGGGGCGCTTTCCGTCAGCGTCAACGCCAATTCCACCAGTCGCTCGGAATCCGGGCGGGGAATCAGTGTGCTGGCATTGACGTACAGCGGCAGCGACCAGAACTCCCGTTCGCCCATGATATGGGCAATCGGCTCGCCTTTGCGGCGCCGGGACAGCGCCTGCTCAAACTCGGCCTGCTGAGCGTCGCTCAGTTCGGTTTCCGGCCAGGTGTACAGCCAGACCCGCTCCTTGCCAAGCACCCAACTCAACAATAGCTCCACATCAAGGCGAGGAGAGTCACTTACCGGGCTCAGTTCGATGGCCCGGCGCAGCGCTTCACTGACGGTGCGCATCACTCCGCCAGGGACGCGAGCTGGTCGGCCTGATACTCATGCACCAGGGGCTGTACCACTTCATCGAGCGCGCCCTGAATCACCTCATCCAGTTTATAAAGGGTCAGGTTGATGCGGTGATCCGTCACCCGCCCCTGAGGAAAGTTGTAGGTGCGAATACGCTCGGAGCGATCGCCCGAGCCCACCAGGTTGCGCCGCTCGTCCGACAGGCTTTTGGCAGCGGCCTCTTCGCTCTGGCTTTTCAGTTTGGAAGCCAGCAGTGACATGGCCCGGGCCCGGTTTTTGTGCTGGGAGCGCTCGTCCTGACACTCCACCACAATGCCGGTGGGAATGTGGGTAATGCGAATCGCCGAATCGGTTTTGTTCACGTGCTGACCGCCGGCGCCGGAGGCGCGGAAGGTATCGACCCGGATATCCGCCTTGCTGATGTCCACCGCCTCCACTTCGTCGGCTTCGGGCAATACCGCCACGGTACAGGCCGAGGTATGAATGCGACCCTGGGACTCGGTCTCGGGCACGCGCTGCACCCGATGCGCGCCGGATTCAAATTTCAGGCTGGCGTACACGCAGTCACCGGACACCCGGCTGATGATTTCCTTATAGCCGCCGTGTTCACCCTCGTTCTGACTGATGATTTCGATACGCCACTTTTTCTGTTCAGCGTATTTGCTGTACATGCGGAACAGGTCGCCGGCGAAAATGGCCGCCTCGTCACCGCCGGTGCCGGCGCGAATTTCCAGAAACACGTTCTTGCCATCGTTCGGGTCTTTGGGCAGCAACAGGCGCTGCAGTTCCTCTTCCATCGGCCCCAACTGTTCATCGCAGGCATCCAGCTCCTCGCGGGCCATATCGCGCATTTCCGGATCGGACAACAGAGTTTCCGCCTCGTCGCGATCGGCCTTCATCTGATGGTAGCGCGAATAGCTCTGCACCACCGGCTCCAGCTCGGCGTACTCTTTGGACAAGTCCCGAAACCGATTCTGGTTGCCGATGATGTCCGGATCGGACAACAGCTGGCCGACTTCTTCGTAGCGCTCGGTCAGGCGGGACAGTTTTTCTTCAATGGATGCTTTCATTCGGGTTCGCTTTTCTCTTGAGTCTCGATGTCATCCGCCTGCAGCCCAAACAGTTCGCGTGCCGCGGCGACCAGTTCTGTGCGCCCCTCGGCGCTGGCCTGACGCAAAGCCACACTGGGCGGATGCAATAATTTGTTGGTGACGGCGCGGGACAATTGCGCCATCAACTGGGCCGGATCACCGCCGGCCTCCAGCGCCTTCTGGGCTTTGGTCAGCTCCCGGGCCGCCAACGCTTCAGCCTGCTGCCGATACGAGCGGATGGTGACCGCCGCGTCCTGGGCGCGTTGCATTTTCAGGTATTGGCCGACGCCTTCGGCAATAATTTCCCGGGCCTTGTCGGCGGCGGCCTCCCGGGACTTTTTGTTCTGATCAATGACCGCATGCAGATCGTCCACCGTGTACAGATAGACATCATCCAGCGAGCCCACCTCCTCTTCGATATCCCGGGGAACCGCAATATCAAGCATGAACATCGGTTTGTGTTTGCGTTTTTTCAGCGCCGACTCCACCGCCCCCTTGCCCAACAGGGGCAACTGGCTGGCGGTGGAGGAAATCACAATATCGGCCTTGTGCAGGTGTTCCGGAATGTCCGCCAGCAGAATCGCCTCGGCCCCCAGTTCCTGGGAAATGACGTGCGCCCGCTCCAGGGTCCGATTGGCCACAACCAGCCGGCGAATCCCCTGTTCTTTGAGGTGCCGGGCCACCAACTGGATGGTTTCACCGGCGCCAATAAGCAAAGCGGTGTCTTCTTTGAGATCGGAGAAGATCTGTTGGGCCAGGGTAACCGCCGCGTAGGCCACGGACACCGGATTCTCACCGATGGCGGTTTCCGAGCGGACCCGCTTGGCCACCCCGAACACCTGCTGAAACGCCGAATGCAGCGTCGCCCCAACGGTACCCGCCTGGCTGGCCACAGCGTAAGCGGATTTCATCTGGCCCAGAATCTGGGGCTCCCCCAGCACCAACGAGTCCAGCCCGCCGGCGACTTTCATCATATGCCCCACCGCCTCGGCATCTTCAAAGCAGTAGTAACACCGGCTCAGGGCGTCCTCATCCATCTGGGTATGCTCTAGCAGCCAGGCCAACAGGGCGTGAACCTCGGCGTCGCTGGCGGCGTATATCTCGGTGCGGTTGCAGGTCGAGAGGATGGCGACTTCATTCAACCCCGCCCGCTCGCGGGCCTGCATCAACGCATGCTCCAGGCTGTCGGGTCCGAACGCCACGCGCTCGCGGATCGCCAGGGGAGCCGTATTGTGATTGATACCGAACGCCAACAGGGTCATAGAGTAGGAGCAGGTTTTGCCAGCAAAAGGGACGCCATTGTCCGGCCCTGGAGGGCCGGGCGCAAGGGGCGAGCAAGGAAAACGCTCACCACCCCGGGAATTATCGCCGCAATGGGGCGTCGAAGCCAGCCGGAGAGCAACCCGACTGGCGAACCCGGCCCGCTCTGTTTATGATGCCGGAATAGCCAATCAACCGATGAGACCTTATGAACGCCAGTGTCCCGTTAGTGACCGCCTTGGCGCTAAGTGCGCTGCTACTCGGCTGCGCCCAACAGCCCACAGGGCCCGAGCGCGAGCCAGCGTCGGCCAGCGAACCGGCAGAACCCTCGTCCGACCGCGCGGACGCGGCCCAGGAGCCCGAGCCCCGCGCCGCGCAACCGGCGCCCACTCGCCCATTCACCAGCGATACCCTGTACGCGCTGCTCGCAGCGGAAATTGCCGGTAGCCGGCAGCAGTTTGATATTGCGCTGTCCAACTATCTCCAGCAGGCCCACCAGACCCGGGACCCTCAGGTTGCGGCCCGGGCCACCCATATCGCCCGCTTTCTCTCGGCCAACAACGCCCTGCTCGATGCGGCACTGCTCTGGGTAGAGGTCGCTCCGGACGACACCGAAGCCCAACTGAATGCCGCCCTGGCCCTGGTGCAGAACGGTCGACTGCAGGAGGCCTTCGACCTGTCCCGGAAGCTGCAGGCCAAGGGCGAGCACACCCTGTTCCAGAACATTGCCGCCAGCGCCTCCGAGGCCACGGACACCCAGCGTGAGCGACTGATCGACGGCTACCTGACTCTCCTGGAAGAGTACCCGGAGCACCAGGAGCTGCTGATTGGCACCGGCCTACTGATGCAGCAACAGGGGGACCTGGAGCCGGCCCTGGACTATGCCTCTCGCGCACTGAAGGAAGCGCCGGACAGCGTGGCGGCCACCATCCTCAAGGCCACACTGCTGAACCAGCTGGAGCGATCCGACGAGGCCCTGCAGACGGTGGTGGGAGCTTTGGAGGATAACCCGGAAAGCCTGCGCCTACGGCTGCAATACGCCCGTCTGCTCACCCAGCATGACCTGGCGATGGCCCAGGAGCAGTTTGAGGTGCTGGTACGTCAAGAGCCCCGGGACCCGGATCTGCGACTGTCACTGGGTATTGTCGCTCTGGAACGTGGCGACACCGAGACCGCCCAGACCAGTTTTGAAAGCCTGCTCGACAGCGACGAACACGCCTCCAGCGCCAACTTCTACCTGGGTCAATTGGCCGAGCGGCAAGGGCGCAACGAGGAGGCGCTGCTGTACTACCTACAGGTTGAACCGGGCAGTGATTTTCTTCAGGCCACCATCAACATCATGGAACTGCTGATTGACAGCGGTCAGCTGGAAGCCGCCAACGATCATATGAACCGGATGCGTAACCGCTTCCCGGACCGTGCCGCCGACCTCTATCTGTTCCAGGCCCGGGTTCTGCTCCAGAAGGGCCACGAGGAGTCCGCTGAAGCCCTGCTGGTCAACGCGCTGGAGGCGCATCCGACGCACAGCGACCTGCTCTACTCCCGCGCCATGCTGTACGACCAGCAGGGCCGCCTGGAGGCCGCCGAGCGGGACCTGCGCAACATCCTGACCTACGACCCTCACAATGCCACGGCGCTCAATGCGCTCGGCTACATCCTGACGGACAAAACGGATCGTCACGAAGAGGCCTATGAACTGATTCGCCAGGCCCTGGCTCTCAACCCGGAAGAACCGGCCATTCTCGACAGCATGGGCTGGGTGCTCTACAACCTCGGCCGCCCCGAAGAGGCCCTGCCGTACCTGCAGGACGCCATGAGCGCTTATCCGGATCAGGAAATTGCCGCCCACCTGGGCGAGGTTCTGTGGCAACTGGGCCGAAAAGAGGAAGCAAGGGCCGTCTGGCAGCAGGGTCTGGAAACCGACCCGGAAAGCGAGCTGATACCCGCCACCCGCGAACGCCTGGGCGTCGATGCGGAGGGCGCGAATCAATGAGCCGCGTCCTCGCTCTGACACTGATGCTGCTGGTCGTCGGCTGTGCCCGCCAACCGCTGCAGCCCGTCGAGGACTGGGAGCGCCACCAGGCCGCTGCCCAGCGGCTCAACAGCTGGCAACTCAGCGGCAAGCTGGGAGCGAGGCTCCCCGACAACAGCGGCAGCGCCCGGCTGCGCTGGCATCAGGACCAGAGCAACTACCGGATCGACCTGAGCGGCCCCTTCGGCCAGGGGCGGGTCATCATCGAAACCACCGATAGCGGCGTACGTCTGCGCCAGGGCGGTGAGCCACCCCTGGAGGCCGCCAGCGCCGAAGCCCTGATGTGGCAGACCACCGGCTGGCGCGTGCCGGTGGCGGAACTCACTTACTGGGTGCGGGGCATCCCCGCCCCGGACAGTCGCCATCGGATACTTGAGCGCACCCCCCAGGGGCTACTGAAAACCCTGCGCCAGAGCGGCTGGACACTGCACTACAGCGACTATGAGGCCGTCGGCCTGCTACCGCTGCCCGGTCGCATTGTGGCCGAACGCAAAGACACCCGGCTGACCCTGATTGTCTACGATTGGTCACTCCCCGAATCATGAACCCATCAGTCACCCTGCCCGCGCCGGCCAAGCTGAACCTGTGCCTGCACATCGTCGGTCGACGCCCCGACGGCTACCATGAGCTGCAGACCGCCTTTCAACTGCTGGACTATGGCGATGAGCTGACTTTCAGCCCGAGGGCAGACACCGACATCCATCTGCACCCGGCCATTGAAGGCGTGCCCCTGAAGGACAACCTCATCTGGCGGGCGGCCCAGCTTCTGCGTCCACGCGCCCGGGCCTATACCGGTGTCGATATCACGCTGCTCAAACGCCTTCCCATGGGGGGCGGCCTGGGTGGCGGCAGTAGCGATGCGGCCACAACGCTGCTGGCACTCAACCAACTGTGGGACTGCCAGTACTCCAACAAGGAACTGCAGACGGTGGGATTACAGCTTGGCGCCGACGTCCCGGTGTTTGTCGCCGGCCACAGCGCCTGGGCGGAAGGCATTGGCGAACAACTGGTGCCCATCGAACTGCCCGAACGCTGGTTTCTGGTGGTCACGCCACCCACGCCCGTGGCCACTGGCACAATTTTTTGTCACAAAGATTTGACAAGAGACACACCGCCCATTACAGTAGCGGCCTTTCTCGAGCGGGGCGGCAAAAACGATTGCCAACCACTGGTCAGAGAACTTTATCCGGAAGTTGATAAAGCGCTGATTTGGTTGGAAAATTTTGTCAGCAACGCTACAATGTCCGGCACCGGCGCAAGCGTCTTCGCCAGCTTCGAGAGTGAAACCGAAGCGCGGGAAGTACAGGGAAAAACGCCAACTGATTGGTCCAGTTTTGTGGCCAGAGGCGTCAACCTTTCACCGGTGCACGATCGACTGTTCAATGCATGATGACAGTCGAACATTGTAAAAGCGGTTTCCGTAATCGCTGAAACGACGACTACTGGGGCGTAGCCAAGCGGTAAGGCAGCGGGTTTTGATCCCGTCACGCGTAGGTTCGAATCCTACCGCCCCAGCCATTATTCGTTAACGCGCCGCTGCCTCAGCGGCGCTGTTCGTTTGGGTCGATGCCTATAGCACCTCTCCTACGTGTTTCCCGCGGATCAGATAACGGAACCGGCAACCTGCCTCACCAAGAGCTCAGTTTTCCCTCCATCTGTCCCGCATTGGCTCGACGCCAGACAAGAATACGGCTGTAATAAAGCGGCAATGCAAACAAAAGGTACCGAACGTGACTGAGTTAATGGTATTCACCGGCAACGCCAACCCGGAACTGTCCCAGAAGATTGTGGACTGCCTGGGCATCGACCTTGGAGACGTATCGGTCTCCCAGTTTTCCGATGGCGAAATTGCCGTTGAACTGAACACCAACGTTCGTGGCCGCGACGTATTTATCGTCCAGCCCACCTGCGCGCCCACCAACCGCAACATCATGGAACTGATGATCATGATTGATGCGTTGCGCCGCGCCTCCGCCGGACGCATTACCGCGGTGGTCCCCTACTTCGGCTACGCCCGCCAGGATCGACGCGTTCGCTCCGCCCGGGTCCCCATTACCGCCAAAGTGGTGGCCGATATGCTCGTGGGCGTGGGTATTGACCGCCTGCTGACTGTGGACCTGCACGCGGAGCAGATCCAGGGCTTTTTCGACGTGCCCGTGGATAACGTTTACGGCTCGCCGGTATTGCTGGAAGACGTCGAAAAACAGAATTTTGAAGACCTGATTGTGGTCTCTCCGGACATCGGCGGCGTAGTTCGCGCCCGCGCGGTGGCCAAACAGCTTGGCGTGGACCTGGCCATCATCGACAAGCGCCGCCCCAACCCGAATGTGGCGGAAGTAATGAACATCATCGGTGAAGTGGATGGCCGCACCTGCCTGCTGGTGGACGACATGGTCGATACCGCCGGCACCCTGTGCAACGCCGCCGTCGCCCTGAAAAAGCAGGGTGCCAACAAAGTGGTGGCCTACTGTACCCACCCGGTACTGTCCGGCAGCGCCATTGACCGCCTGGACAACTCGCAACTGGATGAGCTGGTAGTGACCGACTCCATCCCGTTGAGTGAAGCGGCGCGCAACTGCTCACGGGTACGCACCCTGACCCTGTCGCGCATGCTCGCCGAAGCGGTTCGCCGCCTGAGCAATGAAGAATCCCTGAGTGCAATGTTCAACTGAAGAACGGTGCACTCAGCTAACCGCGGCCGACACTACTGTCCGGTCGCTTTTTGAACCCCGCTGGTGATTCTGGTCGCGGATTCCAGCGGATAACATCGAGGACTTATCATGTCTGAAGATTTTAAATTGAACGCCGAAGCCCGAGAAGACCTGGGGAAAGGTGCGAGCCGCCGCCTGCGTCGTCTCGAGGGCAAAGTACCCGCCATCGTGTACGGCGGCAAAGCCAAGAAGCCTGCCTCCATCATGGTCAGCCAGAAAGAACTGACCAAGCACCTGGAGAGCGAAGCTTTCTTCTCGCACATCATTGAGCTGAACATTGACGGCAAATCCGAAAATGTGATCCTCAAGGATCTGCAGCGTCACCCGGCCAAGGGTTACACCATGCACGCTGACTTCCAGCGCGTATCCAAAACCACCAAGCTGAACACCAGTGTACCGCTGCACTTCCTCAACGAGGAAACCGCCAAGGGCGTTAAAATGCAGGGCGGCAAGATTGTGCACAACATGGTTCAGCTGGAAATCAGCTGCCTGCCGGCCGATCTGCCCGAGTACATCGAAGTGGACGTGGCCGACCTGGAGCTGGGTCACAGCCTGCACATCTCTGACCTGAAACTGCCCAAGGGCGTTGAGTCCGTGGAACTTAGCCACGGCGCGGATCACGACCAGCCGGTTGTATCCATCAACAAGCCGCGCGGCATGGCCACTGATGACGCCGACAGCGAAAGCGAAGAAGAAGGCGGCGAAGAGGAGAAGTAAGCCTCACTCGCCCGAAAACACACCCCGACGGGCTCTGCCCTCGGGGTGTTTTTCTATCTGAAAGGTGAACCCCCATGGACATGCCCCTACAGATGATTGTCGGCCTGGGTAATCCGGGCACCGAATACGACCGCACCCGCCACAACGCCGGTGCCGACTTTGTCACCGAGCTGGCCTACCGAAACGGCGCGACACTCACGCCCGAGAACAAATTCCACGGCCTGACCGCCCGCATCACCCTGGACGGGCAAGACCTGCGCCTGCTGATTCCCACCACCTTTATGAACCGCAGTGGTCAGGCGATCAGCGCCATGGCGCAGTTTTTCAAGATTCCGCCCGAGGCCATTCTGGTCGCCCACGACGAGCTGGACCTGCCCCCCGGCACCGCCCGTCTCAAGCACGGTGGTGGCCACGGCGGCCACAACGGCCTGCGCGACACCATCAAGGCCTTGGGCAACAACAAGGAGTTCAATCGCCTGCGCCTGGGCATTGGCCATCCGGGCTCGGCGTCACAGGTAGTTGGCTTTGTACTGAAAAAGGCGCCCACCAGCGAACAGCAGGCACTTCACGATGCCATCGACCGGGCCATCGACGTGCTGCCACTCGCCGCAAAGGGCGAGTGGGCGAAGGCAATGAATCAGCTGCACACCAAGGTGTAACCAGTGCTTCAGGCTTGGGGGACGGCGGATGCGCTTCGCTTATCCGCCCTACACCGAGCTGCGGAGGTTGCGTAGGGCGGATAAGCGCAAAGCGCGCATCCGCCATTACCACAAACACCCAACTATAACCGTAGGTCGTATTAGGCCCGAAGGGCCGTAATTCGACATTAACGGCAGGCCCTACTCCCGTACAGGCCAGACCTGTATAATCCGGGCCTGTTTTTTTCATTCTCTGGCTGGATATCAATTTCATGGGCTTTAACTGCGGCATCGTTGGCTTGCCCAACGTCGGAAAATCCACTCTTTTCAACGCACTGACCAAGGCGGGCATTGGCGCCGAGAACTTTCCGTTCTGTACCATCGAGCCCAACGCGGGGGTGGTCATGGTGCCCGACCCCCGCCAGGAGAAGCTCGCCGAGATCGTCAAACCGGAGAAGGTGGTCCCCACCACCATGGAGTTTGTGGACATCGCCGGGCTCGTGGCGGGCGCCTCCAAGGGTGAGGGGCTGGGGAACAAGTTCCTCGCCAACATTCGCGAAACCGACGCCATCGCCCACGTGGTGCGCTGCTTTGAGGACGACAACGTCATTCACGTGGCCAACAGCGTCGATCCGGCGGCCGATATTGACGTGATCAACACCGAACTGGCCCTGGCGGACCTGGAAACCGTGGACAAGGCAGTGCAGCGCTACGCCAAGGCCGCCAAGGGCCAGGACAAGCACGCTATCGCTATGAAAGCACTGCTCGAGAAGGTTCAACCCCATCTGGACGAAGCCAAGCCCCTGCGCTCCTTTGGCCTGTCTGACGACGAGCTGGACCAGCTGCGCGAGCTGAACCTGTTGACCGTCAAGCCGACCATGTATATTGCCAACGTCTCCGAAGACGGCTTTGAGAACAACCCACTGCTGGACAAGGTGCGGGCCATTGCCGAGGAAGAGAAGGCCGTGGTGGTACCCATCTGCAACAAGCTGGAAGCGGAAATTGCCGAGCTGGAAGACGACGAAAAGGCGGAGTTCCTGGAAGAAATGGGCATGGACGAGCCGGGCCTGGACCGGGTGATCCGCGCAGGCTATGAGCTGCTGGGCCTGCACACCTACTTTACCGCCGGGGTGAAAGAGGTGCGCGCCTGGACCATTCCCGTCGGCGCCAGCGCCCCCCAGGCGGCCGGCAAGATCCACACTGACTTCGAAAAGGGCTTTATCCGGGCGGAAGTGGTCGCCTACGACGACTTTGTGGCCTATAAAGGGGAGCAGGGGGCCAAGGACGCTGGAAAATGGCGCCTGGAAGGCAAGGACTACATCGTCAAAGACGGCGACGTGGTGCACTTCCGCTTCAACGTATAAAACCCGCGAATCAGGGTTGACTTTAGGGGTGCAGACAGGGAAAATACGCGCCCTCACCAAGTGGCTAGGTAGCTCAGCTGGTTAGAGCACAGCACTCATAATGCTGGGGTCGGCGGTTCAAGTCCGCCCCTAGCTACCACTTTTGAGAAAACCCGCGCCTTGCGCGGGTTTTTTTATGGGTATTCATCTCCACCTGCCTTGACTTTCCCTCTCCTCGGACACATGTTTGTAACAGGAGGACAGAAAACGGGTTGGCACCGGGAACTCGCGGCCCAACCACGCAGTCCTCTTCCTTGAAGGCCTGGCCACGGCGTGGCAGGTCAGGGTTGCAAACTGAAAAGGTATTGGAGTCACTATGAATATACAGTTGTCCGGTCACCACGTGGATATCACCGACGGCATCCGCGAGGCCGTTGATAGCCGCTTCAAGAAGATCCAGAACCACTACCCCGACCTTGGAGACCTCTCCATGGCCCTCACCGTCGAACGGCACGCACAGGCCGTCGAGGTTACCACCCAGTTCAAAGGCGCTAAGGTGGCCGTACACGCCGAATCCCAGGATCTGTATGCCGCCATTGCCGATTCCGCCAAAAAGCTGGATGCCGCGCTAGCCAAGCGCAAAGGAACAACCCAATCCCACCGTCATGAAAAACCGGAACTTATGACTGAAGAGCCAGAATCCCTCAAAGATTGAGCCGTCCCCCCTGGATCCCTCGCGGGAGGGCCCAGGGGAGTATTAAAGGGGGGCAATCCGCCTTAGACCATTGTAATTTATTAACCGCCCGAGCAATATTTGTGAATAAAGGCCTGATGCTCTGGCAGTTGGTCTGCCGCCGCTGTCACGGCGGCACGCAGCTTTTCCAGCCAAGCACCGCCGTCCACAGTTCTGAACGCCAATAGCGGATCCACACGTTTTGGCCGGTGGTTCTGACCGACATGTACCGCCAGCCAACTATCCGGACCGAAAAGATCAGCGCCGTCCGCGATTAACCGGCCATAAGCGCCAAAGTGGTAAAGCTTGTTCTCCAGAGGTGTCGGTACTGGCATGTCCCGACATTCCCGCCACAGAGGGGAGTCGTCCCGCTCTGTGAGCTTATAGTGCAGAATCAGAAAATCTCGTATACGCTCAAACTCGTTGATGGTTATGCGGTTGTACTCGTCGATGACCGCCGAGTCAAAATCCCGATCCGGGAAGAAGCCGAGCAACCTGGATATAGCCGCCTGAACCAGATGTAGACTGGTGGACTCCAGCGGCTCCATAAAGCCACTGGAAAGGCCAACCGCCACGACATTTTTTTCCCAGAACTTTTCCCTTCGTCCGGTAGTGAACGCCAGCTCCCTGGGCTCGCCGAGGCGTTCGCCATCAAGATGCTTCAGCAAAGTCGCCGCTGCCTCATCGCTGCTGATATGGCGACTGCAGTACACATAACCATTACCGGTCCGATGCTGTAGCGGAATACGCCACTGCCAGCCGGCTGCATGTGCTGTTGAGCGCGTGTAGGGCGTTAGCTCACCTGGCGCACTGGCGACGGTCACCGCCCGATCGCAGGGCAACCAATCGCTCCAGTCCCGGTACCCGACTTTCATCGCCTCACCAATCAGCAAGGCCCTGAATCCCGAACAGTCGATAAACAGGTCACCTTCAATTCGCTCGCCACTGGCCATCTGCACCGACTCCACAAAGCCACTATCAGAATTCAAGTGCACATCGGTAACCGTGCCTTCACGGCGCTCTACGCCTTTGGCTTCAGAGTATTCACGTAAAAAAGCCGCATAGAGGCCAGCATCGAAATGATAGGCGTAATCGTAAGTAGAGAGCACATTGCGGGGATCTTGCACCGGAGGTGCGAATCGATTGCGGGAGGCCGCCGCCCAGGCCATGCTGTGTTCGTGCAACGGTGTGCTGGTCTCCCCACTCTCCCGTGCCCGGAGCCAATGGTGGTGCAGCGAGACGGTATCAAAATTCCGGCCGTGGGGACCGAAGGGGTGGAAATAACTGTGTCCCTGATGCGCCCAGTCGACGAACTGGATACCCAACTTGAACGTACCTTTCGTGCGCCGCAAAAACTCTCGTTCATCCAACCCGAGAACCCGATTGAACAGTCTTATCGGAGGTATCGTGGCCTCGCCCACGCCAATCGTGCCAATTGCATCGGATTCCACCAGGGTGATTGCACATTGCCCTTGCGTCGCGTTGGCGAGCGCAGCAGCCGACATCCAGCCGGCGCTGCCTCCGCCCACAATCACTATTCGGCGGAGTCGACGATCATCAGTATTCATTTGCTGTCATCCTGTCATTTCCGGCAGCATCAACGCCCGGTAGCGGCAGGTGCCACCACCGGCGGCGCCTGCACGTCAAACGCAACCGCCAGGCGCTCGCCATCAGTAAAAGGGACGGTAGAATGCCACAAGGTTGAGGGGAACAGCACCAACCGAGCGGCTTTGGGCTCAACCTCCTTGTAGGCCGGGAGATCAAGCTCAAGTTCCGGCGGTGGTGTACCGAACTGAAGCCAGCCCGCTGGCGGCTGCCCCATCCGCTCCCCCTCGGGCAGAGAAATATAGAGCGCCGAGCTGATCCAGCCCACCGGATGGGTATGACTGACATTGTAACCCTGGGATTTAAGGCGCACCGACCAACTACCGGAAAAGTGGACTCGCCCCCGCAACACCTCCTGTCGGTGGACTCCCAGAAGGGGATGACCAGCCACTGGCTCCGGCAAACGGCTGACGTAGGTCTGCACCGCCGCCTGAACCCGCGCTCTCAAGTCTCTCAGTATGGGTTCGTGACGCAGGAACAGGTTCTGATCGGTTTGCGTTCCGCCACGGACTGACTGCTCTGCATAGGGCGATCGGGCGGTGTGCAGTTGCCGCAGGAGCAGGGTGAGCTGAGCGAGTTCATTCCCGCTCAGGTCCAGCTCAAAGGTCTGTGCACGCCGGGCTTCCTCATCCAGCCATTCGGCTCGAGGATCCTTACGCAACCGCCAGATCAGAGACAGATAGGGCCAGATGACCGACGCGGAACGCGTATTCATATGGCGCAGTGCGGCCCGTTCTGCCCGATCCGGGTCACCCCGACGCAGGCTGTACCGAATCAACGCCATATCACGCACCACATCTTTGACCGAGGTGGTCTGTTCAAACAGCGTGGCTGCGCGCTCATCATCACCCGACTCACTCGCGACAAACAGCTCGGCCACCGTCAGCTGGGGATGCCCCTCAAAACGCTTTTCGGCCGCCTCAAGTACGCGACGGGATCCGATCCAGTCGCGAACCTGGGCAAGACTCCGGAACCATTCCAGCCACAAGGCCAGGTTGTCGGGCTGCCGAGCGCAGGCATCCTTGAAGCTATCGGTAAAATGCGTGGCATCACCACCAGTAAAGCGCAGACTGGCGATACTTTTATGGCCAGCCAACCAGCCGGGTTGCTGCTTCAAAGCATCCTGCAGAAGACCAATGGCCTTATCCCGTTGCCGCTCGGCGGCCAGCGCCGAGGTATAACCCCGCAATACATTAAGGTCATGAGGCGCCAGCTGCAAAACACGCTCAAAGGAGGCCGTTGACGGAAGGCCGGCCAGAAACCGGCTTTGAGCCAACGCCATCGCCGTATCCGCATTTCTCCCATCCAGCGCACAGGCCCGGGCGAAGGCCTCAGCGGCTTCCGGCTCCCACTGTTCCTGATGCAGCGCAAACCCCAACTGAGTCCAGATCGCTGCGCTATCGGGGTATTGCCCGGAAGCAGCCCGCAGTCGCTCAACCGCAAGGTCCGCGCGCCCTTCATTCATAGCCTGCTGTGCGTTTTGCAACACTTTATCGGTGGACACCACGTTACTCCGCCAGCACTGTCATCCACAAAAAAAAACGGGGCCGTGCCTCTTGCCACCACCCCGTGTACATTCGAAAAAGCCCACCGCCCCTGAACGCCAGGTTGCGGCGATCAGGGACAACGGGCTTGGGACCATCCCGTCTTAGAACAGGACTTTGATGGAGGCCCGGGCCGTCCGACCCAGGGCGGCGTTGCCGCTCAACACCGCTGGCGTAACCGACGTATCGTTTACGCCTCCCGCCCCGCGAAGATCTAACTCGTCCAGCAGATTATAGACCTGAAGTCCGAGCTCGAGGTTCTCTGTGGGGCTGTACTTGGCATTCGCCCCCCAGGTCGCCGAACCGGGCCACTCCCGCTGACCCGCATCCAGAGTATCGGTTTGCCCGGTCACGTTGAGTCCCACACTGAACTGGTCGGTCAGCTCATAGCTGGAGTAAATGGTGTAGGTCAGATCCGGAATACCACTGGCGCGACGGAAACTTTCATCACCCACACCCAACTGCTCGGCATCGGTAAAGGTGGCATTGGCGGTCACCGACAGACGGTCCCAGAAATAGGTGCCCAAGAGCTCGAAACCCTGCGACTTGTACTCGGCATCGATGATACAGCCACCGACATCCCCGAAGCCCAGGTCCCGACACACGGTCTGTGACAGCTCAAAGGTACTTTGTTTGAAATCACCTTTGAGTAGCGTCAGCTCAATCGAGTAGAGACCATCAAACAGCTCCCCGCGATTTTTGATACCCACCTCGTATTGATTGACGAAGTCGACATCGGCCACTCGGCCTGACTCATT
>NZ_DGMV01000012.1:8481-19566 GCF_002388575.1 Marinimicrobium sp. UBA4509 | reverse complement strand
CCTCGGCCTGACTCATTCAGCGAACCATCAGCATTGATTTTTCCACTGACGGTCTGGCGATCCCCGTTGAAACGCCCGCCTTCGGAAGCACGTACAAACAGACTGGTATCCCTGGACGCCTTCCACAAACCGCCCACCGTCCAACTCTCATAGCTGGTGTCATAGTCCAGATTTTCCCGAGCGCCCTGCGCCTCCATGGTAGGAATCATCACGGTGACCTGATCACCGTTGAAGTCGGTGGTTTGCACGGGGGTATCGCCGGTCACCAAGCCGGCAACCGTCCATCCCGAGGATTTCACGTTCTCAAATCGGGTACTGACATCAAAGATGAACAGATCATTCTCCCAGTCCAACACGACATAGGGTGCCGTATTCGTGTAAGAAAGATCGTAATCCCTGGAACAGCAGTCCCCCCAGTTATCGTTGAACCCGGCAATACCACGGGCGGTGAGCAAGTTACCTTCATCGTCATACAGGTCCAGCATCGCCGGGTTATCACCACTCACTTCGGTATAGGCCCGATTGATGTGCCAATCCATGGCGATATCCTGCTTCATATGGAAATAGCCGGCACGTACCGTCAGATCACCATCTCCCAGCCAATACTCACCAATCAGGGTCAGGTCATTCACAAAGCTGCCCACATCACGCATATTGGTGTGCACATTGGGGCCGTTATCCAGATACTCCCGGTCATACAACTGACCGGCATTCGGGCCGTTGGCGTAACGGATTTCACCGACGGTCGCGCCGTTCACCATTGAGCCGGTCACGCTATCGGCACGAACCACGTTCTGAAACGGCGAGTAGAAGGTACCGCTCTGTTCGGTCCAGCGCATTTTGTTTTCGGCCCGAAGGTTATCGGTAAAGACGTACTGGAGCTCATTACCAATGGCCGTAGTTTTTGTGGCAATGCCATTCATCGGAACGGTTTCCAGATCGCCCTCACGGTTCACAATCTGGTTCTGATTATTCAGGATAGAGTAATTCGACTGGTCTCTGCCATCAAAGCCGGGAAACGCCTTGATGTTACTCACCTTGTCGCCGTTAACACTACCGAGAAACGGGCTGCCAGTGTAATTGGCTTCCTGAGTATCCGCGAACTTCCCCAAGAACCGGATATAGCCCTGGTTGTCGTCAAAGTACTTGGTGATATTACCTTTGATCTGAACACTATCGCTGGCTCCATAGGGAATTTCCAGCGGCCCTTCACCTTGCCGAACGAAACCGCCGATGTGGTAGTTGACCGAGTCGCTCGCGGGCCCACCGTAACGAAAGTCGATACGACTCTCATCAAAGCCCAAACCGGTGTTCGCCTGTATATAGCCACCTTCCTCCTGACCATAGTTACTGATGTAGTTGATGATCGCCCCAGGAGCCTGGGAGGTGTAGGTTCCCGCCGTACCACCACGAATACCTTCGACCTTATCCACCGATGCGTCAAAGCGGGTCCAGTAGTCATTGTTGCCAAACTGAATATCGCCAAACAGGACCGTGGGCAACCCATCTTCCTGAATCTGAACAAAAGGCGAACCGCCGGTCGCGACCGGAAGACCACGTACGGCGATATTGGCGTTACCGCCCGGCCCGGAGGTACCAGACACCTGAATCCCCGGAATCATCCGCAGCACCTCCGACTCGGAGCTGGGCTGAAAATCCTGAATGGCGTCGGTATTTACAGCAGTTACCGCGACGGAGCTTTCAATCTGGGATCGCCCACCACCGGCCGCGGCCGTGACCAGGATCTCTTCCAGGGCTGGCTGTTGCTGAGCTTGAGCGCTGAAGGGAAAGGCCAAAGCCAGCACTGACGATGACGCCAGAGCCATTTTGATGGCTGAAGCCAGAGGGGCTTTTTTGATACCCGGTTGTTTATCCACGTTACACCTCACATGTCTTAGTGATGAGGAGCCTATATGAGTCAACCGCCCGGCCATGGCGGACATCAGAGGAGGATTGCGCCGACGGGAACACTACATGCCCGAGCAGAACAACAGATTACTTACTCATAATAGCTCACACTTTTATTGTTTGCCCTACTACCTGCAACCCCAACTCGCCGGGCTCCAGATAAAAGGAGAGCTCTATTTTGAAAGCTGAACGACCGCTTCCGGTATTGACCTGAATTTATCCCTAGCCTTTTACCGCTTCTTCCATGCAGAGCAACTTACAGAATTCCCCGACTTATTTCAACACGTTTATTAAATAACAGGATTTGGCCATAATGTAATATAATTACTGCAACCTTCTGTTTTTAAAGGGTTTTATAATTACTGTTATAATGAACACACTGTTATATATTAATTTACGATATTGATTCCGGAATGATAACTCTCGCTATCGCCGGAATACCATTCAAACAAAAAAGCGCGACCCCTTAGGGCCGCGCCTGCACTAACGTTGTGCCAATATAGGGAGAGACATTCCCTGGGAGAGCTCCAGCACCCAACACGCTGGAGAGCGTCCTGCACCACGGAGAGCCGGGCGCAGGACGTGTTCAAAACACCCGGTTTCAGTAGCCCGGGTTCTGCTGGTAAGCACCGCCACTGAGGTTAATCTGCTGCTGCGGGATCGGCATATACTCATGCTTGCCGGCGGTGAACTCCGCATCGGTCAGATACTCTTTGCGCGTCTGCTCGACTTCCAGGTACGTGTCCAGCGTTTCTTTGGCCACCCCCCAACGAACCAGATCGAAGAACCGATGCCCTTCCAGACCCAGCTCCAGGCGACGCTCCCAGCGCAAGGCCTGACGGGCTTCGTCCTGATCGGCAAAATCGCTGTAGGTGCCAATGTTGTAGATGCTGAAGTTGTTACCGAGACGACCGGTACTGCCCGCTGCACGCTGACGAATCCGGTTGATGATCGGCAGTGCCTCGTCTTCGCGATTCAGCTCAATCAGTGCCTCGGCCTTCCACAGCAGAACATCGGCATAGCGAACCAGAATCGTATTTTTGGAGGTCACGGTAAATGGACCATTCTGCATACGGCACTCACAGTCCGGGTGCTCCAACTCTTTCATGGACACAAAATTACCGTAGGTCGCTGGGTTACGCGCCCAGGAATCACCATCTTCGATAATCAGATCTTCATCGTATTTGAACGGCTTGTCTTCCATCCCTACGGTGTGATCCAGGCGCGGGTCAACCATATCGGAGGACGCGTCGTAATTGGCATCGTTGAAGGTATCAAACAGGGGTAGACCATCAGCCCCGGTTTTGAAGGCATTGACAAAGTTTTCGGTCGGCACATGGAAACCACAGCACCCGAAACCACCGGCCATTGGGGTATTCAGAGCCACGCCCCAGGAGCCTCGGCCATCGGGGCTGCCATCTTCACGGGAACGCTGAATTTCAAACACGGACTCGCGATTGTTCTCGAACTCCCACAAGAAGTTCTCCGCGTAGTCATTTACCAGTCCATAGTGGCCATTTTCTTCAATGTCATCGACCAAACTGACCACCTCTTCCAGGTTGTCGGAATCGATACTGGTCACCTGGTGGTTCTCGTCCTGCACGTAGGCCTGATAGAGAAGCGTCTTGGCCAGGTAGGCCCGCGCCGCATCACGATCCGCCCGGCCCACTTGCGCCTGATCCTGAGGCAACGGCAGGTTTTCCACACCAAAGCGGAAATCAGCAGCGATCTTGTCCCACAACTCTTGCGAGGTCAGATCCACATTGCTCGCGGTTTCCACCTGCTCTGGAGTCATGGTTTCATCGATCCAGGGCACCTGGTCGTAGTGGATTTTAAGGTCGAAATAGAACACACCCCGGATAAAGCGAAGTTCCGCCTGACGTGCTGCTTTGTTCGGGTAGACACTTACATCCACGTCATTCATGACCTGAAGCGCCGAATTCACCCGGGAAATGCCCGTGAAATCTCGCACCCACTTCTTGTTGTTCAGATCGATAAAATCCGGTGGGAAGGACTCACCGTCAGCCACCAGAGGCTCGTACAGTGACAGAGCGTGATAGGCGAAAATGTCCGCCGCACCGTTACCGCCCTTGTGGGCATCGCCCGCACGCAGGTTCCCCGTTGGCCACAGGTACATTGGAGCGGTGTAGTGGTCGTTGCCCAGATATGAGTAGGCAGACGTCACCAGCGCATCCAGGTTATCAACGGTCTTTACCTGATCTTCACTCAGGGCCGACTTCGGCTCAACGTCCAGAGAGTCGCTGCCACACGCCGTAATGGCAAAGGCCATCACCGCGGACAGTGCTAACTTATATGTCTTATTCATGATGTTAACCTCAATTGTTCAATATTTGAATTCGTTATAGGGTCCCGGTTTAGAAGGTGACATTCACACCCACATTGATGCTGCGCGGAATCGGGAAAGTCGCTCCCGGCGTTTCCGGGTCCTGAGCCAGGGTGCCGTCCGGCGTAATGGTCAGCAGGTTCTGCCCCTGAATATAGAAGCGACCCGTGCTGGCACCAATGGCACCCCAGAAGGTATCCGACGGGGTGTAACCCACTGACAGGTCACGCAACTTGAGGTAGGAGGCATCTTCCCAGAAGAAGGTGGAAGAACGGGCCTCGTTGTTGTTGTCGACCAAGGTCAGCGCCGGCACGTTGCTGCCGGTATTGTCCGGGCTCCAGGCTCCCAGCACGCGATCACCATAGTTAGAACCGGCGTTGAGCGAGGTGAAGTCGGTGAAGAAGCGCCAATGGTTGCGAATCTGCCCACCGTGAACGCCCTGCCAGAACATATTGAAGTCCCAGTTTTCATAGCCGAGCTTGAAGTTCACGCCATAAATCAGATCCGGATCGGAAGTGGTGAAAAACGTCTGGTCAGCCTCGGTGATTTCGCCATCGCCATTCAGATCGGAGTAGCGAATTCGACCTGGTGCCGCGCCGCCCTGGGTGGCATGAGCATCGACTTCGTCCTGATTCTGGAACAAGCCGTCAGCTACGTAACCATAAACCGCATTGATGGACTGACCGAGAATAGTCTTGTCACGCCCATCACCCGGGAAGGAGTTCACCACGTCGGCGGGCAGTGAGATGACCTCGTTCTCGGCACTTGAGACGTTACCGCTGATCTCATAATTGAATACACCGACGCCATCAATCTCGAAGTCATTGGCATAGTTCAGCACCAGCTCGAAACCGGAGTTCTCGATGGTACCGCCATTAACAATCTGGGAGGCGCCTTCACCCTGAGTTGCCAGAGGCTGGGTGCGGGTCAGAATATCTTCGGTGGTCTTGTCGAACCAGTCCAGTGAACCCCAGAAGGAACCACCGAACATTTCAAAATCGATACCCACGTTGGTCTGTACCGATGTCTCCCACTTCAGGTCCGGGTTACCGATCTGCACCCGGGCGAAGCCCGACGGCAGGTTGCCGGTATCCGCACCATTCAGGTCGTACGCGGTGCCCTCATCCTGCTGAGTGGTAAACAGAGAGGTCGTCGCATAACGGCTTTCGTAGATGGTGGAAGTCGCCCGGGTATCGATTTCCTGGTTACCGTTTTCACCCCAGCTTGCACGCAGCTTCAGCTCGTCGATAAAGTCGACATCGAAAAAGGCTTCATCAGAAACAAACCAACCGGCAGACACGGCGGGGAAGGTACCGTACTGGTTGTTGTCACCAAACCGGGAAGAACCGTCGCGCCGTACCGTGACAGACGCCAGATAGCGACCTTCAAAATCGTAGTCAATCTGAGTGAAATAGGACTGCATATTCCAGGCGTCACCGGAGCCGCCCACTTCGGTTCCAGAGGTACCCTGGGACAGGAAGGCATAATCGCGATCATCCGATGCATAGCCCTGGTTACTGCCAGAGAATCCTTCGGTTTCAAAGTCAACTGTTTCCGCACCCACCAAAACCTTCAGGAAGTGACCACCGTCAAAATCCCAGCTCTGCTCGGCCGTATTGGTCCAGACCAGAGTCTTATTCCAGTTGTGCATAGTGCTCAGCTGGTCCTCAAAGTTGAGGTTACCCGCCTGAAATGCGCGAGTGTAATCGCGATAGTAGAACTGTCCGTAGTCCACACCAACGTTGGAGCGAAGAATCAGATCATCCAGCGGCCGATACTCTACATAGGCGTTACCCACCACCCGATTGTAGGTGTTCTCGTTATCCTTGTTCATTGCGATCAGACGAACCGGGTTGTCCCGGTCGGTAATGCCCGCTGCCGGGCCACCCCAACCCATACCGTCTTCCGTACGAATCGGAACAATGGACTGCTGCTCGATAGAAAGGTTGAGCACACCTTCTGCCAGATCGTTGACCTTATTGGACACTTGGTTGGTAAAGGTGAAGTTCTCGCCAATGGTTACGTCCCCATCAAGAAAGTCGAGACTGGAGTTGACACGAAACGCCAGACGCTCAAACTCGGATTCATCCACTACACCCTGTGCATTGTAGTAACCAAAAGAGGCATACACATTGGAGTTATCCGATGCATTGCCCATGGAGACATGAAGGTCACTGACCTTCGCGGTGCGGGTCACAGCGTCAAACCAATTGGTATTCGCCGGCCGCATGGTCTGTGCCGAATCAAGGTACTCCGGCAAACGGATTTCACTCAGCTCCGGGTTGGCGTAGTCGCCATTCCAGTCATAGGTATACAGGGGGCTGGCGTTATTCGGATCAGTACCATCATTGACGGCTGCCTGAAATACGGCACGGGCCCGCTGCTGAGTATTCAGAGGGTTCAGGTCATAGGAGTAATCCTGATAAGACTGATTGAGCTTGACTTGAACACCTTCCGCGTCAGAACCCTTCTTGGTGGTGATCACGATGACACCGTTGGCAGCTCGGGCACCGTAGACGCTGCCGGTCGCCGCGTCCCGCAGGACCTGGATGGAGGCAATATCGTTGGGGTTCAGCTCATGCATGCCTTTGGTGGTTGGCACGCCATCAATCACGTAGAGCGGGTCATTGAAACCAAGGCCGCCAATACCCTGCCCCCGAATACGCACGCGAGAGGATGGATTAGGGTTACCGTTTGAGGTGATCTGCACCCCTGGGAGTCGCCCCTGAAGGTTTTGCATGATGTTGCCGGAGGGCAGATCCTGAACATCGTCCAGGTTCACCGCATTCACTGCACCGAGCAGTTTCTTCTCTTCGGTGGTGCTGTAGCCGGTGACCACCACTTCTTCCAGCGGCTGGAGCGTGGGCTCACTGCCATCCTGGCCATAAGCCAGCCCCGGCGTTATGGCGCACGCCAGCGCGCTCAAGGTAAATAGTGACTTGTTCATAGAGTGCATCCTCTTATTTATTGTTGAAGCTTGGTCTTGGTAAACGGTCTGTAGGGAAACGCTTGGTGCGACTCCTCTTTACCCCTGCCTGACACCGGTCGAATAGCCATGCGTTATCGGGGAAAACCTTCTTATACTCAAAATCTATTAAGGCTTGAGCGTCGTCACACCCCCAGGCCCTGACCCTCTAAATTACAGAATGATTTACCTCATTTCAACTATTTTATTAACCTTGTGTTAATAATAATTGGGGATATAACTGCCATTTAATAAGCCTAAAATCATATAATTTCAAATAACCCCAGTATTGACACTTATATTTAACCGTGATTTACTTAATCGAAATAGGCGCATGCCGCTATTCAGTAAACCTAATAAGAGCGAGAATCAACGTGAAGTCACTACCCTGCCTGTATGCGGGCATCGAAGCCGGCGGCACCAAGTTCAATTGTGTGCTGGGTCGCTCTCCGACGGAGATTCTGGAGCGCGCCAGCTTTCCGACGACCCGCCCGGATGAAACCCTCGGTGCCGCCATCCAGTTTTTTGAGCAGGCCCAGGCCCGGCACGGTGCCATCGCATCGCTCGGGGTAGCCTGCTTTGGTCCGGTGGACCTGTCTCTGGACTCCCCCACATACGGCTTCATCACCGACACACCCAAGGCGCATTGGTCCAATACCGATGTGGTGGGCACGCTGTCCAAAGCCTTGGGCGTACCGGTGGCCTTTGATACCGACGTCAACGGTTCCGCGCTGGGGGAAGGTTCTCTGGGCGCTGCTCAGGGGCTGGACGACTATGTGTATGTCACCATCGGCACGGGCGTGGGCGCCGGCATCGTTGCCAATGGTCAGCCGGTGAAGGGTGCCATGCACCCGGAGGTCGGCCATATGCTTCTGCCCCATGACCGGGAGGTCGACCCCTTTCCTGGCGCCTGCCCTTTTCATGGAGACTGTGTCGAAGGCCTGGCCTCCGGCCCGGCGATTGAAAAGCGCTGGAAGCAGAAGGCCGACACCCTCCCCCAGGATCACGAGGCGTGGGACATTCAGGCTGATTATCTGGCCGCCCTGTGCTGGAACCTGACCGTCACCTACTCCCCCCAGCGGATCATTCTCGGGGGCGGGGTGATGAAGCAGGACCACCTGTTCCCGCGAATTCACCAGCGCTTTCAGGGCCATATCAATGGCTACCCCTGCGGTGGCGCTGCCAAAAACCCGCAAGACTATATTGTGGCCCCCGAGCTCGGCGGTCATGCGGGCGAAGTCGGTGCACTATTGATGGCACAGGCCATTGCGCCTTCGAGGACTTCAACCGCGGCCGGCTGACGGCTCTGATCATTCATTAATACAGAGGACCCACGCACGATGGCTCCCTTAAAATCACAAACAATAATCCAAGCGAGGTAGTAACCATGAACCATTCACCGGGGGCCGCACCGCCCCGTTCTCATCGAGTTGTCATTTTCAGCACCATCGTGGCCGCCCTCGGGGGGCTACTGTTCGGCTTTGATACCGCCGTCATTTCCGGCACCACCGGTGCACTGGAGCGGGAATTTGAACTCAGCAGCAACGGGCTGGGCTTTACCGTTGCCATCGCTCTGATCGGTACGGTCATCGGCGCATTGAGCGTGGGCAAACCGGCCGACTGGCTGGGCCGCAAGCGCTCTCTGATGGTCATTGCAGTAATGTATTTCATCTCTGCCGTGGGCAGCGCACTGGCCACGGTCTGGGGCGAGTTTCTGGTCTATCGCCTGATCGGCGGCCTGGCGGTGGGTGCCGCCTCAGTTGTGGCACCGATGTACATCGCGGAAATTTCCCCCGCCGCCATGCGCGGCCGGCTGGTGGCAATCAACCAGTTGAACGTGGTCGGTGGCATTCTGCTGGCGTTTCTGTCCAACTATGTGATTGGCCTGTCCATTGACGATGCGACGGCATGGCGCTGGATGCTGGGTATCGAAGCGGTACCCGCGGCACTGTTCCTCGCCCTGCTGTTCCTCATTCCCTACAGCCCGCGTTGGTTGGTCAAGAAAGGTCGCACCGTTGAAGCCCACGACGTTCTGGTCAAAATGGGCGAGCCCAACGTCGAGCAGGAGCTGGCGGATATCGAACGTTCACTGAAAGATAACGACAACGGCGCTTCGGACCGCCTGTTCCAGCGCAAATATATGTTCCCGATTTTCTGCGCCTGGGCCATTGCCATGTTCAATCAGCTCTCGGGCATCAACGCATTGATGTACTACGCGCCCCGCATCTTTGAGAGCGCCGGATTCAGCACCGAGGCATCCCTGCTGCAGGCGGTTCTGGTGGGTGGCACCAATTTCATGTTCACCGTCATCGCCCTGTTCATGATCGACAAGCTCGGCCGTCGTCCCCTGCTGTTCATCGGCTCCATCGGTACCGCCGCCTCGCTGTTTCTGGTCAGCTTCCAGTTTATGGCCGAGGAAATCTCCGGCAGCCTGGTGCTCTACGGTCTGCTAGGCTTTATTGCAGCCTTTGCCATCTCTCAGGGCGCCGTCATCTGGGTGTTCATCTCGGAAATTTTCCCCAACCGGGTGCGAGCCAAAGGCCAGGCGTTTGGCAGTTTCACCCACTGGTTCATGGCGGCCGCGGTGTCCTGGCTGTTCCCGGTGTTTGCCGACGGCAATGGCGGGCTGGTGTTTATTTTCTTCGGTCTGATGATGGTCCTGCAGTTCCTGTTTGTCTGGAAAATCATGCCGGAAACCAAAGGCACATCACTGGAAGATCTGGAGTACACACTACACGTGCGCGACAACGCACCCGACAACGCGAAAACCGCCGCATCGGCCTGAATCAGCGAATAATCAATCACCATAAATCGTATAGCGAGGTTTACCATGCGCAAGACATTCACCCTTCCCCTGACCTCCGCGCTGGCGCTGGCCGTCGCCGGCTGTACTGGCAGTAACACCACCAGCACACCGAACGACACCGCGGCGTCAGCAGAAACCAGCGGTCCGGCAACCACGGCTCCTTACCAGGAGACGTTCCGTCCGCAGTTCCACTTCACCCCAAAAGAGAACTGGATGAACGACCCCAACGGGCTGGTATACCACAACGGTGAATACCACATGTTCTACCAGTACAACCCCTACGGCGACAAATGGGGCCACATGAGCTGGGGTCACGCCATCAGCAAAGACCTGGTGCATTGGGAAGAGCAGAAGGTGGCCATTCCCGAAGACGAGGAGTACATGATCTTCTCGGGCAGCGCTGTGGTGGACCATCACAACACCTCCGGCTTCGGCACCAAGGACAACCCACCGATGGTGGCCATCTATACCGGCCACAAACAGGAACCGGAAAAGGGGCAGGATCAGCAACTGGCCTACAGCCTGGATAACGGTCGCACCTGGACCAAGTATGCGGGCAACCCGGTGCTGGATGAAGGCATGGAGAACTTCCGTGACCCGAAAGTGATCTGGCACGAAGAGAGCGAGCAGTGGATCATGGTGGTGGCCTTGTCGACTGACTACAAGATCGCCTTTTACAGCTCACCCAACCTGAAGGATTGGACCTTCCTGAGCCATTTCGAATCCCCGGGATCCGAGCTGGGCATCTGGGAATGCCCGGATCTGTTTGCTCTGCCGATTGACGGCGATGAAGACAAACGCAAATGGGTGCTGGAAGTGGACCTGGGTGCGGGCGAGGAAGGCTCTGTGGCCGGGGGCTCCGGTGGCCTCTACTTTGTGGGCGAGTTTGATGGCAAGCAGTTCATCCCCGATGAAGATGCCATGCCCGAGAGCGAATCCGGCCCGCACCAGTGGGTGGACTACGGTAAGGACTTTTACGCCGCCGTTTCCTGGTCCGACGTGCCGGAAGAAGACGGACGCCGTATTTGGGTCGGCTGGATGAATAACTGGCAGTATGCGCAG
>NZ_DGMV01000012.1:0-8427 GCF_002388575.1 Marinimicrobium sp. UBA4509 | reverse complement strand
AATAACTGGCAGTATGCGCAGGAACTGCCCACCTCACCCTGGCGCAGCTCCCAGAGCATTCCGCGCACCCTGGAGCTGGCGAGCCACGACGGCGGCCTGAAAATGGTTCAGGAGCCGGTGGATGAGCTGCGGACCTTGCGGGGCGAGCAAAAATCACTGAGCAACCTGACCGTCACCAATGACACCCGTTCACTGGCCGACTGGAACATTCAGGGCAAGGCACTGGAAATGAAAGTGACCTTCACTCCGGGCAATGCCGAGGTGATTGGCCTCAACCTGCGCACCGGTAACGATGAAAAAACCGTGCTGCGCTACGACGTGAGCGAGGAAACGCTGGCGCTGGATCGCACCCAGTCCGGACAGGTGGACTTCCACGCGGATTTCCCGGGCGTTCATGTGGCACCGCTGCCGCTGGATAACGGTCAGGTGGAGCTGCACGTGTTTATCGACTGGTCCTCGGTGGAAGTCTTTGCGCACGACGGCGTGGTCGCCATCAGTGACAAGATTTTCCCACAACCGGACAGCGAGGGCGTTGAAGTGTTTGTCGAAGGCGGTAGCGCCACCTTTGACCGCATCGAAGCCTGGCCACTCAAGTCCATCTGGTAAGCGCTCACCGAAGCAACGTAACAAAAAAGCCCCGGCACTTGCCGGGGCTTTTTTGTTGGAGCCGCCATTACATCAACGCCGACTCAGATCATGCGCCGCTCCGGCACACTGCCTTTGAGCAGTACGGTTTTATCCGCGCCGAAAGACGAATAGAACGGCAGAATGCCGCCGCCCACCGCAATCGCGTCCGGGCCCAGTTGCCCCGGAATGATGGCCGGCACAAAAATATCCTTGGCCGCCATACTACCCAGGCGCCGCTCTACCATCGCCACCAGCTCTTCAATGATAAAGCGCGGCAGGTTGGCATCGATCACAATGGCTTTCAGATCCAGGATGCTGATGGCCGAAAGAAAGGCAAACACCATGGCATCGGCACAGTCGTTCATCCACTCCTGGATGTAGATACGGGCATTATCGATGTGCTCGGGCAGCTCGCCGATGTGACTGATCTCGATGCCCTTCTGGTTCAGATACCGGCGGAGTGTCAGCAGCGACGCCCGCTGGGTCAACATGTCAAAACCGCCCTTGCCCGGCTCATGGCCGAACAGCTCGGAGTGGGGAACGGGCATTGACGCCAGCTCCGCCGCGTTGCCATGCACACCGGGCTCCAGGTTGCCGTGCAGCACCAGGCCACCGCCGATAAAGGCGCCGATATTGACGTACAGAAAATCCGAAATATCCCGCCCGACGCCGAGCTGCAACTCCGCCACGGCCGCAGCGGCCCCGTCGTTTTCAAAAAACACTGGCAGGTCAATACGACTGGAAATCTCTTCGCTCAAATTGATATTGCGCCAGCGCTCAGACAGCTCATCGGCCATTTCCAGATCGCTCGGCCAGGCGCCCAGGAACCAGGGCATGGCCACTCCGACCCCACGCAGGCGCTTCTGACCGGATTTGTCCAGGTGGTTGCGCAGCTCGGGCAGCAAAAGATCGATCTGTTCGATGATGTAGTCCGGATCCGGCTGATCGAATTCGCGTTTGAATTGGGCCAGGGTCTTGCCGCTGAAGTCCAGCAACAGCAGCTCCAGATCGCGCCGCCCGATCTTGATGCCAATGGAGTAGGCGCCGGCCGGGTTGATGGCGTAGAGAGTTGACGGCTGACCGAGACCACCGAGGCGGCGCCCTTCACGAATCACCAGCTCGTTCTGCTCGAGGTCATCAACGATGCGGGTCACCGCCTGGGGCGTGAGGTTGGTGGCCCGCGCCAGATCGGATTTGGACGCGGTGCGGTATTTGCGCAAATGGGTGAGCATCACCCGCTCGTTATAGCGACGCAGGCCGCTGGAGTTACTGCCCTGACTCATGTATTCCGGCTCCCGATTGGACTGACGGCTACCGCTTCGATGATTGAATACGTATTCAACGGCAGCCCTTTGTCAAACATCACCGTAGTTTAACAAGGCGCGGACCATTAAGGCCAGCACCTTGTCAGTTCTGGGCTGGAACCCCAGCAGTCCGGTTCATTAGTCTCGCCAGGTATTATTCCAGCCAGACCGGATAGTAGTCATACTCGCAGTAGCTGGAGTCCAGATCACACACTTCCAGCACCGCATAGAGCTTCTCGGGCAACTCGTAAATCAGCGGGCTCACATCGGTCACATAATCATCCAGGCCGCAGGCCATGGTCAGGTCCGGGTAGTACTGACAGATGCGGATGGCTTCCTGGTCACAGGGCAGGCCCTCGCCGCACACTTCGGTGTACACCCCGTAGCTGCCGGTCAATGACGGGCGGTCGTTCAGGCGGAAACTCACCTGATAATCTTCCAGGCTGTTCACCTGCCAGTCGATCTCGAAAATGCCCGCATCCACATAGGGATCAAACGTCAGCGGCACCCCCGGATCCAGCGCCGTATCCACGCCATAGCTGTCGATGATATTGAAGGTTTTGAGATAGGGCACAAAGTCCGAACCCCGATGGGGACTATCGTTGACGTGCGTGACCTGCACATGGCTTTCATCGCACCCCATCAGGATCAACGAGGCAGTCATCACGATCAGGCTCAGTATACGATTCACGGGGCACCCCCTATGCATTCCGGTTAACGTAATGCCAGATTACCTTCCGGGATCTGAATCGAAACTGAACGCGCGGGCGAAAGTCAGGCGGCAAGCAAACCGGCCGCGCCTTCCACTAACAGCTTGATACCGGCGACCAGCAACAGACCATAGCAGGTCCAGTAGAACCAGCGATCGGACACCCGCTTGTGCAGGTAAACGCCCAACAGCACCCCCAGGGGCGCGAATGGCAGAAGCACCAGGGCGGTGGTGATATTGCCGATATTCAACTGACCAAAGAAGGCGTAGGGCACCAGCTTGGTGTAGTTGACCACACTGAAAAACAGCACCGTGGTGCCCACAAACACGGTTTTGGACAGGTGCTGAGGCAAGAGATAAATCGCAATGGGTGGGCCACCGGCGTGCGCAATATAGCTGACGTAGCCGGACACGCCGCTCCAGAAACCGCCTCGCCAGACGCTGGGCCCGTGGGCATGGAGCCGCTGCAACAGGTATTTGCCCCAGAGGTAGTGGCCCACAAAGTAGAGTGCCATGACGCCGATCATCAGGCGAATCATATCCACGCTCATGTACTGAAAGGTCAACGCACCGCCGAGCAGGCCCACCATGGCCCAGGGAAACATGATCTTCAGGTTGGCCCAGTCCCAGCGGCCGCGAAAGCTCCACAGGCTGACCAGATCCATGGTGCACAGAATGGGCAGAAGGATACCGGCGGCCATCCGGGGATCGATCATCAGGCTCAGCGCCGGCACCGCCAGGGTGCCCAGGCCGCCACCAAAACCGCCTTTGGACAGGCCCACCAGCAACACCACCGGAATCGCCAGTGCGTAGAACTCCCAACCGCCAATCATCCGCCGCTCCCGTCAAAAAGCGGCCATTGTACCAGTGAGTTACCCCCTCAAGCGCTGCTATCCTTTATCGGGATCGCCACTTGAGCCACCGGGGCCCTCTTTCTCCAGTCGCTCCAGTTCTTTCTGGTAGGCTTCCAGATCTTCCCAGTCATAAGGCGTCCCGGCGTTCAGGTGATCCGGGTGGCGGGCCCGCTCTTTGGCATGGGCCTGCAGGGAGTGATCCTCCTGTTCATGTTCTTTGACTTTTTCGCGCTCACGCTCGTACTTTTTCAGAAATTCCGACGCTTTCATCGCACACCTCCGGGCCCATTGGCCCCAAAAACCACACTTTTCCGTTATCATTAGGACAACACCAGAGGAGTCACTATCCATGCAACTGTTTGGCAGCTACACCTCCCCCTACGTTCGCCACTGCCGCATCGCGCTGGCCGAAACCGGCTTGCGTTGCGAGTTCATTGAAAGCGATACCCGCACCAGCGCCGAGCGCTCGCCCAGTCAGAAACTGCCCTTTCTACAGGACGGTGAACTGCTGTTGACCGACTCGTCTTCCATTCTGCGCTATCTGCGGGAAAAAGCCGGCCAAAGCTTCTTTCCCAGTCTTCGGGATTACGACGATTTCTGCCTGACCAATACCCTGATGGATGCCGCTCAGATTCTCCTGGTGCTGGAGCGTGACGGCCTGACCCCGGAACAAAGCCCCTACCTGGAACGCCAGCGTCGGCGCATTGACACCTGTCTCGATGCCCTGGCCCAGCGCCCTCTGAGCAGCCAGGCGCCCTACAGCGACTTTGAACTGCGCCTGGGGTGCGTTCTGGCCTGGGGCCGCTACCGGGACCGCTTCAATTTTCACCAGTACCCGAGTCTTACGGAGCTGCTGGAAGGCCTGGATCAATATGCGCCATTTGCCGACACGGCGCCACCTCAGTGATCCGACTGAATAACGCGTCAGTATTTTTATAAGAAGACCGACTGCTGCAGAGGCGGTCGACTCCGACCAACCACGAGAATCGACACGACCATGACTGAGCGACAGACCCAGCACCCACAACGCGGCCGGGCGCCCACTCTGATCGACGTGGCCAAAGTGGCGGGCGTCTCGCCCATTACCGTTTCCCGGGCGCTTAATCAGCCCGAACGGGTGTCGGAAAAGGCGCGAGCCAAAGTCACCGCCGCGGTCGAGAAAACCGGCTACCTGCCCAACATGCTCGCCGGCAGCCTGGCCACCCAGAGCAGCCGCCTGGTAGCGCTGATCGTACCGACGATCGCCAATCCGATTTTCGCCGAAACCGTCCGGGCCATCACCGAAACCCTGGAACAGGCCGGTTACCAGACCTTGCTCGGGTTATCCGGGTACTCCGAGGCCCAGGAGCAAGACCTGCTGGAGGCCATTCTCTGTCGCCGTCCGGATGGCATCATCCTCACCGGCCTGAACCACACCGACATCAGCCGAACCCGCCTCAAGGCCGCCGCGATTCCCATTGTCGAAACCTGGGATCTGGGGGATCAGCCCCTCGATGCCCTGGTCGGCTTCTCGCACCTGGACGTGGGCCGCAGTGTCGGGCAGTACCTGCTGAACCAGGGACTCCGACGTTTCGCGGCCATCAGTGCCGACGACCAGCGCGCTGAAGACCGCCTGGCGGGCTTCATTCAGGCTCTGGACGAGGCCGGTATCAGCCCCGACGCCGTGGAGCGACTGGAAACCCCCGCCCGCTTCAGCCAGGGCCGGCAGGCCTTTGCCCGCCTGCTGGAGCAGGGGATCCGGGCCGAGGCGGTTTACTGCAGTTCCGACACCCTCGCCCAAGGGGTACTGACCGAAGCCAGGGCCCGGAACATCGACATCCCCGGTGACATGGCGTTGATCGGGTTCGGCGACCTGGATTTCGCCGCCCACACCCTGCCCTCGCTCACCTCGGTGCAGATCAACGGCGCCGAAATCGGGTATCGCGCGGCCCAGCACCTGCTCAGCGCCATGACCGGCGAACACCCTCCGACCGAGCCCGTGACCATCGACGTGGGCTTCCAGATCGTCAAACGCGACAGCGCCTGATTTTCCGTCTTTTTGCCATCGGGTCTTGCAATCCAAAAATGATTGCGCAATCATAGCAGCCATCAACCGGGCCCAGACGGCCTTAAAACAGCTATAAAAACACGACAGAGAGAACCCTATGAGCCAGCCCAAACGCTCTCCCGAAGAGCTGCGCAGTCACCGCTGGTACGGCGTCAAAGACCTGCGCTCCTTCGGCCACCGATCCCGGACCGCCCAGATGGGCTACACCCGCGACGACTACGCCGGCAAGCCGGTGATTGCCATCGTCAATACCTGGAGCGACATCAACCCCTGCCATACCCACTTCAAACAGCGAGTGGAAGAGGTCAAGCGCGGCGTCTGGCAAGCGGGGGGCTTCCCGGTGGAGCTGCCGGCGTCCACCCTGTCCGAGCCCTTCCAGAAACCCACTGCCATGCTCTATCGCAATATGCTGGCCATGGAAACCGAAGAGCTGTTGCGCGCCTATCCGGCCGACGGTGTAGTGCTGATGGGCGGCTGCGATAAAACCACCCCCGCCCTGATCATGGGGGCCATTTCCGCCAACCTGCCCGCGATTTTTGTACCCGCCGGGCCCATGCTACGCGGAAACTGGCAGGGCAAGACCCTGGGCAGTGGTTCCGACACCTGGAAATACTGGGCCGAACTGCGCGCCGGCAACATCACCGAGGAAGACTGGCAGGGCGTGGAAAGCGGCATTGCCCGCTCCCCGGGGCACTGCATGACCATGGGCACCGCCTCCACCATGACCAGCGTGGCCGAGACCCTGGGCCTGTGCCTGACCGGCGCCGCCTCCATTCCCGCGCCGGATTCGCGCCACGCCCAGATGGCCTGTAGCACCGGCAAGCGCATCGTGGAAATGGTCTGGGAGGATCTGACCCCGAAAGACATTCTCACTGAGACGTCATTCGACAACGCCATCAAAGTCGCGCTGGCTCTGTCCGGCTCCACCAACTCGATCGTGCACATCATCGCCATGGCCCGCCGCGCCGGTTTCCCTCTGACCCTCGACCGGTTTGACGCCCTTGCGCGACACACCCCGGTGATCGCCAACCTGCGCCCCGCCGGCGCTTACCTGATGGAAGACTTCTACTACGCCGGAGGCCTGCCCGCCCTGCAGGAAGTGATGAAGTCCCTGCTGGATCTGAACCAACTCACCGTCACCGGCAAAACCCTCGGCGAAAACATCGCCGGCGCACGGGTCTTCAACGACGATGTCATTCGCTCCCTCGACAACGCGCTGTCCGAGCGGGACGGCATTGCCGTGCTGCGTGGCAATCTGGCCCCCGATGGCGCGGTGATCAAACCCCCCGCCGCCGAACCGCACCTGCTGGTGCATACCGGCCCGGCGGTGGTGTTTGAAAACCATCAGGAAATGAGCGAGCGCATCGATGACCCGGCCCTGGAGATCACCGAAAACTCCATCATCGTACTCAAAAGCGCCGGCCCCCAGGGCGCACCAGGCATGCCCGAGTGGGGCCAATTGCCCATCCCGAAAAAACTGTTGGAAAAAGGCGTGCGCGACATGCTGCGCATTTCAGACGCGCGCATGAGCGGCACCAGCTACGGCGCCTGCGTCCTGCACGTTGCCCCGGAATCGCACGTCGGGGGGCCCCTGGCCTTAGTGCAGACCGGTGATCTGATTGAATTGAACGTACCCGAGCGCAAACTCAATCTGCTGATCGACGAGGAGGAAATGGCCCGTCGACGCGCCAACTGGAAGGCGCAGGAGCCCAAGTTCAGCCGCGGCTGGGGCGCGCTCTATCAATCCCATGTGAGCCAGGCCAACGAAGGCTGTGATTTCGATTTCCTGGAAACCATTCCGGTGACCGACATCACCGATCAGGAACCCGATATTCACTGACGCCGCCACGCGCTAAAAAAACACTCGCGAGCACCAAAAAACACGAGAGAACTGTTATGTACGAAGCCATGCGCAACGCCCTGAACGGCATCTCCGGAGTACACATCACCCCCTATGACAACATGGGCGAAGTCGATCAACCCCTGCTGCACAAGGTGGTCGATCGCATCGCCAGCGCCGGGATTCACAACATCGTCACCGGCGGCAATACCGGCGAGTTTTACGCCCAGGACCTGGACGAAGCCGTGCTCGGCTATCAGGTTGCAGTAGAGGCCAACGCCGGTCGCGCCAAAGTCACTGCCGGTGTCGGGCGCAGCGGCCGGGAAGCCATCCGCCTGGCAAAAGCCGCCCAAGAGGCCGGTGCCGACGCCCTGATGATCCACCAGCCACCGGACCCCTTCTGCTCGCCCCGGTTGGTCATCGACTATATTCAACAGATCGCCGACAGCACCGACCTGCCCATCATCGCCTACGCCCGCAGCCCGGGCCTGGAGCCGGGGCACTTCGTTCGCCTGGCGGAAATAGAGAATGTGGTAGCGGTCAAGTATGCTGTACCCGACCCGATCCGGCTGGGTGAATGTATCCGCGCCACTCAGGGCAGCCCCCTGCAGTGGTTGTGCGGTCTGGCGGAAAGCTGGGCCCTACCCTTCTACGCTTGCGGCGCCCGGGGTTTTACTTCGGGACTGGTGAATGTGGCCCCGGAGTTGTCTCTGACGATTCACGCGGCGCTGGAGCGCGAGGCGATGAGTGAGGCCCGGGCTTTGGTGGACCGGATTGCCGAGTTTGAAAAAATGCGCACCTTTGAGGCCAATGGGGCGAACGTGACGGTGGTGAAAGAGGCGATGCAGATTCAGGGATGGCCCGTGGGGCCGACGCGCGCACCCGGGGTGGTTGAGTTGAGTGAGGCACAGCGTGAGGCGTTGAAGGAGATTTTGAAAGGTTGGTAATACCTCGGAGGAGCTTAGTTACAGCGCTTCGTATCGGAATGCTCCGCCTGGGTATACCTTTGTGAGACACGCCGTGAACCCGGTCCCCTTCGCGCTCCC
>NZ_DGMV01000007.1:32268-39757 GCF_002388575.1 Marinimicrobium sp. UBA4509 | reverse complement strand
CGCGCCTTCAGCGGTCTGCGCCATCGAAATGCCGTCGTTCGCGTTGCGGATGCCCTGCGACATGCCGCGGACCTGCGAGGTCATCGAAGTGGCAATGGCGAGGCCGGCGGCGTCGTCTTTGGCGGAGTTGATGCGCTGGCCGGAAGACAGGCGCTCGGTGGCCTGGTCCAGAGCATTTCCTGACTGCATCAGCTGACGCTGTGAGTTCAGTGAAGCAACGTTGGTATTGATAACTAGAGCCATGATGGATCTCCTAAGTTGTTTAGTTCACAGGCTTTACCAGCCGTGGATCATTCGGACAGTGAAGCCCGGAACAGTCGGTCACCAGGTCTTCTGTAAAGGTTATCGACCCATCCCCGGGGAGCTTTAGGGTATTTTTGGATTTTTTGCGCCAAAGCCGCTTGATTTTTGATTTTCCTTTTAATTTCAGTGAGTTAAGAGTGTTACAACCCTCAAGTAGGTTGGATTAGCGAAGCGTAATCCAACAAATAACCCCCAAAATCCGGATATTCTGGCCCTGGTTGTCGGATTACGCGCTTCGCGCTAATCCGACCTACGGGCCTCGCTCTACGCTTACCGTAGGGTGGCATAAGGGGCGCAAGCCCCGTCATCCACCGGATAGCCTTCCTGTACTTGTCGCCCCATGAAGCGTTGACACTGTAACCCCGCCCAGATACTGTATATCCAAACAGTTTTTGGGAGGCAATATGCCAAAATCCAAGGATTCCACCCCATTTGACACGGGGTACAAACTGCTGTTCAGCAACCCCAGGATGGTTAAGGACCTGCTCGAAGGGTTCATCAAACCCGAATGGATCAACGAGCTGGACTTTGACACCTTAGAGCCGCTAAAGGCCAGCTTCGCCACCGATGACCTGCGCGAGCGCCACGATGACAGCATTTGGCGGGTGAAAATGGGGCCGGATTGGCTGTATCTTTACCTGTTGATCGAGTTTCAGTCGTCAGATGACTATTTTATGGCCTGTCGGATCATGACCTATGTGGGTCTGCTTTATCAGGACATCATTCGCCATGAGCCCCTGCGCAAGGGCCAGAAGCTACCGCCGGTGCTGCCTATCGTCCTCTATAGCGGCACACGCGACTGGACCGGGCCGATCAATATGGCGGATTTGGTACACCGGCCCCATCCGGGCCTGGCCCGCTTTGTGCCGGAGTTGAGCTACTGCCTGGTAGAGGAGCAGGATATTCCCGACCGTTTCAGTGATGCGTACCCCGACAACGTGCTGGGCCATGTGATCGGCCTGGGCTTCAGCCAGAGTACCCAGGAGCTGCACCACCGAGTAAAGCAGCTTACCGCCCTGCTCAGCGGCCCGAACAGCCGCCCTTTGCAGCGCTCGGTCGCTATTTGGCTAAACCGGCTGTTGAGAGTAAGATTTAGAGACGAAGCCATCCCGGAGCTTCAGAACCTGAACGAGGTAGATGCCATGTTGGCGGAAAAGCTGGACGATTGGACTGAACAGTGGAAACGTGAAGGCCGACAGCAAGAAGCGGCGGCGATGTTGCTACGCTTTTTAAGCAAGCGGTTTGGAGCGGTTGACGAGGCGACCAGGGAAAAGGTGGAAACTGCCCCTCTGGAGCAGCTCGAAGCCTGGGGTGACCGGGTGTTGGATGCGAACTCGCTTGACGACGTATTTTTGTCGTCTGGTGGCTGAGGGATGTAGACGGCACCACATAGAGGCCATTCGTGAATGCTGGGCAACGGCGGATGCGCGCCTTGCGGCGCTTATCCGCCCTACGGATAGAAAGGCAATTTGCGCAGGGCGCAATCGGTCCGACCTTTCGAGGCGCGCAGATGGCGTTTTGACCTGGTTCACAAAACCCCGCCTGACCTCTTGCCCCCGCACATGCCCGGTGATAGTTTTCACCATCAGGAATCCACACCACAAGGAGCGATTATGGACCACCAACCCCCTATCCCACCCGAAACCCCATTCCTCCAGGAACCTTCAGCATGCTGAAGTCCTTATTGTTGGTCCTTCTGGCCCTTACCTCTGTGGGAGTTTGTGCGATGAGTCTTACCGATATCGGCAAAGTTTGCCTGTTTTCAGAAATGTCAGGGGTGCTGATGGCCAATGGGATGCCGGCGGCAAACGTCCGCCTGGTCCGAACGGCCAAGTGGCAATCAGAGCACCAGGATGAAACCACGACCGATGCCGACGGCCATTTTCACTTCCCGGAAATGACCGAGCGAACCGTCGCCAAGTTTCTACCGATGGAGTTTGTGGCTTCGCAAAGCCTGACAGCATTTTACGATAGCTCCGAAATCCAGATATGGCGCGGTATTAAACGAACATCGGAGCGTAATGCCGAGTCTCGCGGAACACCTCTCAATGTAACTTGTGAGCTTTTTGATGAGGAAAAGAGCATCACCGTGAACGGCGGACCAATTTTCAGTCGATGTAACTGGGATGTCAAACCGGACCCCTCTGAAGACTGGATATGGGAGAACGGTGTAGGTTCAGAGAAAGACTGACAAAAGGTATGCATTTAATACAAGGAGATGAGTATGCAAAACCCGCTAAGCCCAGCCCAAGCCGCTGTTCTCGCTCGAGACGTTTACTTGCTTTCAAAAGAATCATCCTACCGCGCCGGGCTCGAAGAATTTCAGCGACGCTATAAAAACATTTTCCAGTTTAACGATAACACTATGCTGACCGCCCAAACGGGAGGGCCCAGTTTTATAAAGTGCCGGACAGCGTTTGGGCTTTGCCTGACAGGTCGGGACCGTTTCGCAGGTCATTCGTTTCTGGTGTTCCGAGGCACCCACTACTTGGCCGATTGGCTGACCAACGCTAATTTCACTCTCGCTCGCTCCAGCAATAATCAGCCGGTACACGCCGGCTTTAGCGATGCGTTTAAATCCATTCGACCACAGCTATTGTCGCTAATGCCGAGCATTTCCGGTACCCAGATCCATTGCATTGGCCACAGTCTGGGCGGCGCGATCGCCAGCTTGTGCGCTGAATGGATCGAGTTGGCGTACCATAGAAAACCGTGCCTTTACACCTTCGGAGCGCCACGCGTGGGGTTACACGGCTTCGCCAGCACCCTGTCCAAAACATTAAGCTCGCCCAATATTTACCGGGTGTATCGCCGTTCAGACGTGGTGCCCTACGTCCCAATCTGGCCATTTCTTCACGCACCTTTGCAGGGCCAGACCTACCGACTCCCAGCGATCGGGACGATCCCAACCCTTCGCGACCACAGTATTGGCGAGTACGCCACCAGCATTGGCTCAAAAAACTGGCCGGTTCTGGCTGAGCCGAAAGGGTCAGGTTCGGACCGCGAAATTGAACATTGGTTATTAAGCAACCACCTGGTCAGTTTCAGCATTGATAGCCTCGAGTGGCTTGGGCGAGCACTGATTTATGTTCTAGAGCGCTGCATGGCTGGGGCGGCCCGCTTGCTGTCTGGCGCGGGATCGACGCAGTTGACGTTGCTGGATTCCATAGCAGTTATTCTGAACAAGGGCATCAAACTCGCTGACACCGTTTCTCGTTGGGTTCTATACCTGGTACGTAAAATCCTGATGCTGATTGGTCGGCCTGAAGTGGTGGAAAGTGCGGATATTAGCCGGACGTATTTGCGGCATATTCTGATGGAGCTGCAACACAAAGTGAACGCGTTGGTGCAGAGGGTGCTAAACCAGTCGTTAGTAAATGGACAAGCGGATTAGCAAACACGCGGACGTCCTCCGCACGGGTCCTTGGCCGTAGGGTGGCATAAGGGGCGCAAGCCCCGTCATCCACCGATTGGAGTCTGAAACGAAGCTGAGAATGGTGGATGACGGCCTTCGGCCTTATGCCACCCTACGCTGGACTTGGCAGGCCTGGGGTGATCGGGTGTTGGATGCGGGGCCGCGTGATGAGGTGTTTGCACTCGCTGGTAATTGAATGACGTTAGACGGCACCGCATGGGTGCCCTACACAGCTGACCAGCATCGTGGACTGTGATTCCCCGCAAAGGATGCCAACCACGTAGGGCACCCATGTGGTGCCGTTATTATAACGGCAAGACCTCAACCACCGCGGAATAGCTACCACGCCGCTGGCTTGCGGGCGGCGCGGCGTCGTCATCCTCGTATTCCACTTCCAGAAAGTACATGCCGGGCGCTTCAAAGGTTACGGTGACTTCACCCTTGGCATTTGTGGTGCCGGTGGTGGGCCGGGACTGATCGCGATATTTTTCCCCTTCCCTCACCAGGGTCAGGCTGGCGTTTTTTGCCGGTTGGCCGTCGAACAGAAAGCCGAACGTCACCGTCTCGCCAGTGTACAAGTCGTTCGGATGCAGTCCGGGTGCCCATTCTAGCCCTTGGCCGGTGGGTTTCAATACCGCGTCGGTGGGAGCCCCGGCGGTGACGAACACCTCGATGCGGTTTGCCGCGTCGGTGACCTGCAAGTCCGCAGCCTCTTGCGGAACCTGGTTGCGAAACTCCGCCTCTGTGCCGGTGCGCCCACGGCCGGGCCAGAAGTGGCGCTCGCCGTTTTCGTCGGTCCAGCGGGCGACCAGGGTGCGGCTCGCGCTGAACACCTTGTAGGTGCCCTCCTCTGTCAGGTTGAGGTCGAAGACGCTGCGGTACTTCAGGCGCTGGCCGTTTTGCAGCTCGATCTTGCTGGCTTCCGGGTTCCAGGCGGTCAGCCGTTCCAGTGGGTAGGCGTGATGGTCGGGATTGAAAATGCCGTTGGCAATCGCGGCATCAAAGGTGATCCATTCATTCTCGCCCGAGACGACCGTGGTGTTCGGTTTGATCCACAGGCGATGGGCTTGGGCCTGGGAGGCGAACAATGCCAGCGCAAGCAGGGTAGCAGTAAGCGTTCTGATCAGTTTCATTCGTTGGACTCCAATGTCAGGGTTATAGCGCCGAGCTCGTGCTCGCCCGCTTCGGTGGTGGAAAAAGATGTATCGGCCGGCAGAGTCAGAGGCAGCTCGACGGTTTCCCGGCCGCCCAGTTCACGGGCTGCTTCGACGACAATCGAGTAGCGCCCCGCCGGTAGTTGATTCAATCGCGTTCTGAAAGGCGTCAGGTCCACGGTGGTCTGCCCCGGTCGGCGGGTGGCTCCGGTAACACCGTCGATGGGAAGGTCCGCAAACCGGCCGCTGCGGCGCCACCATAGGCGCAGGTCCTTCAGCCATTTTTCGCCTTCCCGATTCGCCATTCGCAGGTCGTACCAGAGGGCGATGTCGAACACTGGCTTGCCCCGCTCGTCCGCCAACCAGATGGCAACGTAGGGTGCGTGATATTCGGCCACGGGCAGGCGCGGAATCTCCACCTGTAGTTGATCTTCGGCGCTGGCGTGCGCTGGAATGACCAGTAACAGAATGGGAATCAGAATGCCGGCCATGACCAATGGCCAGGTGGTTGTGCGTTTTTTGCTGTGCTTTTTCAAAAGAATGAGCCCCGTTATGGAAAACACGATACAGGCGACGGAAAACACATCGATGAACAGCCGCCATACCCAGCCGGTGTTCCGGCCTTTATGCAGGTCATTGAAGTAGGCAATCCAGCCCCGGTCGGTCACCTCCTGGTAGAAGGCCCCGGTTTCCCGGTCCACGGTGAACCAACGATCGCCTCCGGCGCGGGGAAAACTGGCATAGAATTCGTAGTCGCTCCAGGTCACCTCGGCCTCCGGGCGAATCCGGTCGCCGGTGGTATCGGCGTACCAGTGCACGAATGCACCCGGCAGCGGCTGGCCCTCTTCCAGCCGGACGAGCAACGCCTCCGGCACCTGGGCAGACTCGGTATGGACCTTGGCTTCACCGTCGATTTGCCCGGCGTGGTTGAGGGTGATGCCGGTGATGGCAAACAACATCATCCCTGCCAGGCAAATGGCGGAGCTGACCCAGTGCCAATTCCGCACGTTCCAAATTTTGCGGGTAAGCGACTGGGCCATTACAGGCTCCAGGCCAGGGACAGCCAGAGGCGTCGGCCGTCTTCCACATAGCCGTAGTCGTCCAGGTTGATCTCTTCATCGCCCAGGTTATAAATCCCAACACCCAGTTTGAGGCGTTCGGCCAACTGGTAGTTGCCGCCAAGGTCAATGGTGGTGTAGGACGGCGCAATCAAACTGTCCTGGGATGGCCCGGTAGTGGGCTGGCTTTCTTCGCCTCGGTAAATGACGCGCAGCCAACCGTTGAACGTGTCGGTCGGGCGCCAGGTAACCGAGGTCTGTACCATGTGCTTCGGTAGCTGATTCAGCGGGCTTCCGGCGTACTCCCCGGTTTTCTGTTCCGAGTCGGTATAGGTGTAGTTGCCACTCAGGGACCAGGCGTCGTTCAGGTCGGCGGAAGCGGTGATTTCAATACCCTGGGTAACCGCTTCGTCAATATTGATTCGCGTCGTAGGCAATGAACCGAACTGGTTGGGGCCGGCATCGCAAATCGTATCCGGGCAGGCCACGCGGGTAATCTTGTCCTCGAAAGCGTTGTGGAAAACCGTCAGTGAGGTGTCCAGGGTGTCGGCAAAGGTGGTGTAGATACCGAGCTCCTGACTGACAGACGTTTCCGGCTCCAGGTCCGGGTTGCCATAGACGTTGCCGCCGCGGCTGACCTGCCCCCAATCCGGTACTGTGGCGCGCAGGTCGGGCGCACTGTAGCCGGTAGACACCCCGCCCTTGAGGGTAGTGTCCCGGGTGATGGCCCAGTTGCCGTACAGGCGCGGGCTCCAGTGGCCGCCAAACTGGTCGTTGTCGTCATAGCGCAGGCCGGTGGTCAAGGAAAAAGGCGTGGCCACCTGCCATTCGTTTTCGGCGAACAGGGACCACTGGGAACCCTCAATCGTGGTGCGGTCGCTGACCTGGTTACTGGTGCGGTCGTCGAGTTTCTCTTGAAGATAGGAACCGCCGAAGCTCACGTGATGATCGCCCAACGGCAAGGTCCCGAGCGTCTGGAAGTCCGTGTTGGAAATGGCCATCGCCCTCGCCCGGTTTTCATACTCGTCACGTTTGACGTAGCTACGCAGCGTCAGGCGATCCCAACGGCCATTGTGGGTCAGCGCCAGGGTTTCACTGTCGTATTCGGTGGTCGAGGATTCCGGGCAACCGCGTCTATCACAGGCTTCACCGGGCGCCAGAGGCTCCACCGTTTTTCCCAGGGTCGCATCGATGACCTGGGACGCTTTGCCCGCCTCCAGAATGACTTCATGGTCATCCCCGGGGGTAAGCGCCAGCTTGACGTTCAGCGTGTCAGAGTCCTTACCGCGAAAGCCGCCGACGATGTCGTCTTCTCCGCGCTGGGTAAACCGACCGTTGACCTGTAAGCCCAGTACATCGGGAATGATGGAGCCGGCGGTAAACAGGTTGACCTGGTGAATGTTGCCGGACTCGCTGCGCTCCTGAACGGTGGTGTCCAGCCGGATTTCCGAGCGCCAGTGTTCCGGCGTTTTCTTGGTGATGATGTTGATCACCCCACCAATGGCGTCAGAACCGTACAGAGACGACATGGGGCCGCGCACCACTTCGATCCGCTCAAT
>NZ_DGMV01000007.1:31279-32156 GCF_002388575.1 Marinimicrobium sp. UBA4509 | reverse complement strand
CGCACCACTTCGATCCGCTCAATGGCCACCAGCGGTGGAGTCCACTCCCCTTCCACCCCCGGGCCGTCGCTATTGGGCCGGGTTTCCCGCGAGCTCTGGCGCTGGCCGTCCACCAGAATCAGGGTGTAGCTGCTGCCCATGCCGCGCAGACTGATGTCTTCCCGGTCTCCACCACCGGTGACGATGGCTCCGGGCACATCGGCAATGGCGTCCGTCACATCCCGGTAGAAACGCTGGGACAGCCGCTCACCGTCGATCACGCTGATGGACGCCGGAGCGTCTTTCAGTTCCTGCTCATGGCCACTGGCGGTAATGACGATGGTTTCCAGCGGAGCGAGCGCCAGTTGCCGTGGTGCGCTGCCCTGAGCCCACGCGGTGGTGGCGCCGACAGCAAGTAAAGCGACGGGCAAGACGTGTCGAATCAGTCCCAAGAATATTTCCTCCATTGCAACTTTTTGATAAACTTAATGAGAATTGTTTGCATTCGTAATGTAAACTCTTGCTGCTGCTCGCTCAATCAAGGGTATTTGGAATCACTCTTAAGCAGCGCTGGATAATCGCGAACAGGGGTATTGGTAATGAACGCAAAAATGATGAGGGCAATCCGGGTGTTTACCCGTACCGTGGAGCTGGGTCGAATGGGTGCGGCCGCTGAGGACCTGCACATGACCACCTCGGCGGTCAGTCAGCAACTGCAGAAGCTGGAAAGTGATCTGGGCCTCAGCCTGTTCAACCGCAACACCCGAAATCTGGTGCTCACGGAGGCCGGCAAAATTCAATACCAGTGCTGCCGCACCATGCTGGAAGTGGCCGAGAAGGCGCGGGAGGACATAGAGCAGCTGCAGGGCACCCCCTGCGGCACCTTGAAAGTCATAGC
>NZ_DGMV01000007.1:28365-31176 GCF_002388575.1 Marinimicrobium sp. UBA4509 | reverse complement strand
GAGCCGCTCAAGCAGCTCACGCGGGAGTTTCCCCGGTTACGCCTGGACCTGAGCTTCGGTGACGAAAACCCGGACCTGATTGCCGCGGGCGCGGACCTGGCGCTGTGCATCGGCCCATTGGCCGATTCTTCCCTGGTAGCCCGACATCTGGTGGACTGGCATTTTGTGCTGTGTGCCGCGCCGGGGCATGCTCAACTGGCAAAGCCGATTGAACGCCCCGAGGGCCTGAGCGGGGAGGGTTACATTGCACATACCGTGCGCGAACGGCGATTCAACGACAGGCTGACCCACCACCTTACCGGCGAGGCGCTACCGCTACCCCGACCGCGAATTCGGGTGAATAATATGCAAGTGGCGATACAGCTTGTTCAGGATGGCGTGGGCTACGGGCTGCTGCCCGAGCCGGAGGTGCGGGAGGCGCTGCGCAGCGGCCGATTAATACAACTGTTACCGCAGTGGCGGGCACCCAGCTTCAGTGTTCATGCCCTGGCCCCCAGCCGCGACACCATGCCCGCGAAAACCCGCGCCGTCATCGACAGTCTGCAGCAGTGGTTTGACGACATATCAGAGGCCATGCCGGAGGTGGGGTGAGAGAGAAGCCTGGAGCCGAACGAGTCAAGCGGCACCGGCTTGCCTGGATTCCTGGGTCGCCATCCAGAGTGCAAAGGCATCTTTGTCACAGGGACGATGGAGACCAAAGCCTTGAGCGTAGCCGAAGCCAAGATCGGTAACGAAATCCAGCTGCTCGCGGGTTTCGATGCCTTCTACGATGGAGCGCAGCTTGAGCACCTTGGCCAGCTCCAGTACGGTGCGGGCAATCTCCTGGCTCTTTTTGGCGGAGTGGATTTTCTCAATAAAGCTCTTGTCCAGCTTAATGCCGTCCACAGGGAGGGTGCGCAGGTAGCTCAACGACGAGTAGCCAGTGCCGAAGTCATCCACGTAAATGCGGATTCCCAAATCGCGCAACCGATTCAGAATTTTGCTCGCCTCTTCGTCGCGTTCGATCAACACGCCCTCCGTGACCTCCAGACTGAGGTTTCGGCCGCTCAGCCCATAGGCTTGCAGGGTTTGCTGAATAAACGGCACCAGGTCAACCTGAAAGAACTCTTTGGGTGACAGGTTGACACTGATGGCGAACTCGCAGGGTACAACACCATTGGCCCGCCACTGCTGAAGCGCGGCGCAGGCCTGGGTGAGCATCTGGCGACCAATGTCGCCAATCAGCCCGGCCGCCTCGGCTACGGGGACAAAGTCTTCCGGGCTCATGACGCCCAGCTCGGGGTGGTGCCAGCGACACAGCACTTCACAGCCGCTCGGATTACCCGTCGGCACATCGGTGATGGCCTGAAAGTGGGCTTTCAAGTCCTGATTCTGAAGCGCTTTGCGCAGCTCGGTTTCCAGTCTGGCTCTGGAACGCTGCTCATTGCTGAGTGCCTGATCATAAATAAAGTAGGTGCCCTTCCCTGCCTCTTTGGCTTTATACAGAGACAGGTCGGCCTTACGAATCAGCGTATCCGCACTTTGCTCCTGGCCGGATTCCAGGGTAATACCGACGCTGGAGCCCACATCAAACTCAGTGCCACTCACAGTAAACGGCCGTCGTAGGCTTTCCAGAATGCGCTCGGCCAGGCTGGCGGCTGCGTTGTGGTCAGCCACGTGCTCGGCAAGCAAGATAAACTCATCGCCGCCGAACCGGGCCAAGGTATCTTCAGGGCGCAGCTGATCCTGAATGCGCTGAGAGAAAAGCCTCAATAAGCTATCGCCCACCTGGTGGCCATAGCTGTCATTAATGGTTTTGAAGTTGTCGATATCCATAAGCAACACAGCAAAAGGGGCTGGGTGCCGGCGAGTGCGGTGAATGGTCTGAGACAGACGATCCAGAAACAGCTCGCGGTTGGCGACGCCGGTGAGCTTGTCATGGAACGCACTGTGCTGAAGCTCTTTTTCCATGACTTTGCGGTCGTGGATATCCCGTCCGTAACCGAAGTAAAGGGTCTCCCAGTCCACTTTGACAAAACTCCACTCGACCCAACGGTGACTGCCGTTGGCGGTTTTGGTGCGGGCATCAAAGCTGACGTGGTTTTCTCCGTGAGACAGTAGACTGTTGATCTGCTTGACCACTTCAGGGCGGTCACCGTCACAAATAACGCTGAGAAATCGGCTGCCCCCCATGTCTTCGGGAGTTCGGCCCAGAATACGACTGGCTGCTGGGTTAACCTGCAAAAAGCCTCCCTGCTGGTCCAGGGTGCAGAGGATATCCGGTGAGATAGCAAAGAACTGCTCCAACTGCGCCTTCTGATAGGCGTTTTGGAAGGACTCCTCCCGCAGCCGACGGATCAACTGGGACAACCGTCCGGCCTTGTCCAGGCTGAAGATCAGGGCCAGAACGCAGCCGACCAGGATAGCGCTGATCAGTGCCCCCGCCCAGGTAATCCCCTCAATGTGCTCGTTGTCCGCTGCCGATTCCATGGTGTCATGCAGCCCTATCAAGGCATTGCCTCCCAGCACCACCAACGACAGGGTGATGAGGGCTACGAGCGCGACGATCACGGCGGTCAGTTTTTTGCCCGGCATAGGGGTATTAACCTCTCCAGTATTTGGTGAGTGTTGGGGTGATATGGGTTATTGGGGGAGTCTTACAAACGATTGGATGGTCAACATAGTAACATAAAGATGAATAATGCGCCACCCCGGTGCAGAAGTGCCGGTTTTCTGCCGGTGTGGTGAGGTGTCGGGGTGAACCGTTGGTTTACGGCGGGTGTGGAGTTCAGTTGGGTTTTGGGGTTGCGTTACGGCGGATGCGCCTTCGGC
>NZ_DGMV01000007.1:3670-28274 GCF_002388575.1 Marinimicrobium sp. UBA4509 | reverse complement strand
TTCGGCTTATCCGCCCTACGCGGCCTGCCGTGCTATCTGCCGTAACCACACTTTTCGGTCAAGGTTTGTAGGCCTTGATGGCCTTGTCCTGATGGTTCTGCTTTTTGAGTTCGGCGGCGATGTCGGATTTGGTGGCTTCGGCCAGTTCGGTAATGTGATCGTTGAGGCGCTGGATGTCAGCCACCTGGTCGCGGAAAGCCTGCTCCTGGCCGGCCTTGGCCACTTCGATCAGAAACTCCCCGTCATTGACCTTCTCTAACAGCGCTTCACGCTCTTCGCTCAAGGCCGAGAACTCGTCCCAACGTCCGGTTTCGGCCAGAGCCTGCAGGGTTTCAATGTGAGCCTGAAGCTGGTTCAGGGGCGCCAGGAGGTCATCGTCTCGGGTCATTGATGGGCCTTTACAGGAAGTTGAATAAGTTCAGGTTGCTGACTTTGACGAAGGTCTGTTGGGCGGCGCTCAGGATAAAGCTCTGCATCTGCAGGCGGGTGGAGGCCTCCGCAACGTCAACATCGCGCACCTGGCTGAGCAGCTCTTCGCTTTGCAGCTTGGTGTCGCTATTGAGGTTACGGACACTTTCCAGGGTATTCAAGCGCGCGCCGATTTCGCCCTGCACTTCGGATACCCGGTCGAGTCCGGTGTCCAGGTTGGTGAGGGTTTTCGCCACCAGCTCACGCATGTTCTCCTTTCCTTCATCGGTACCATCGTAGGCGTGCAGGGCCTCGCTAAAACGCGACAAGGTGGTGAGCAGGCCCTGCTTGTCGGTGCTGCGCACCTGGAAACCGTCCCCCGGAACCGCCAGCTCGCCGTTGGTGGCGGTGGTGCCGGCGTTCTGGGTGGCGAAGCCAAAGGCCGCGTCAGTGTTAGCGGTGCCGCTGCGCACTGTTAGGTTCTGGCCGTTGGGCACCTGCAGGCCGGTGGCGTCCACCGTAATGCCCAGATTCGCCAGTTTGTCGGCATTGTCGGCCGCACCGCTGCCGCCGACGGTCTCCACAGAGCTGGACAGGGCCGCCGCCAGATCCGCAGCGTTATTCACCGCTTGGTCCAGCACCAGAGTTTCGGTTTTTCCGCCCACGGAGAGGGTGATGGTTTCCGGCCCGGCACTGAAGTCCGTCGGGGTCACGGCGCCAAAGTCCAGAGTGCTGGGCACCGCCGCTTCGCCGCTGTAAGGCTGGCCACTGACGGTAAACTGAATGCCGTTCAGCTCGATGGGTTCGCCGGACCGGTAAGGGGCGTTCTCTACCAGCACCCGCCCTTTATCATCGGTAATGGTGTAGTTGGCAGCGGCCGGCGTAACATTTTCCGGCGCGTTGAAAGTGATCTCCATACCGCGCGGAGAAAACTTGTCGAACGCTTCCTGATCGACAATGCGGCCGACGCTGATTTTCGCCGGGGGCACCGCCAGGTTGTCGCTGTTCGCTCGGGTGTTAAAGGTATTGTGGCCGCTGGGCACATCCACGAACAACCGCTTGCCGGAATCCGACACCGGAATGGTGACCGACTCCGAGAGCTGAATATTCAGCTGCCCCTCATCGCCCTGATAGGTAAAGTTGCCCTGTCCTTCGTCCACAAATGGCGCTTCGCCGCCCTGGTGGCCGCCAAACATGTACTGTCCGGAGGCGTTGCGGCTGTTTTGCAAGTTGAGCAGCTCTTCAATGCGGGTATCCACTTCCGCTGCCAGGGCTTTGTAGTTACTGGCATTTAGGGTACCGGTATTACCGGCCTGGACGGTCAGCTCTTTGATACGCTGGATGACGTTGACGACCGCTTCCAGCGCCACCTCTTCCTGATCCAGGCTGTTCTCGGCGGCATTGATGTTTTTTTCATACTGCTCCAGACGCCCGAGATTCTGGGTCAGGCGCAGAATGGTTACCGCCGCCACCGGGTCGTCCGCCGGACTCAGCACCCGCTTGCCCGTGCTGATCTGTTCGCTGGTTTTATTAACCGCGGACTGGGCATCGCGCATGCCGATGTCGGCGATATTGTAAATCTGTGAGGTGGAAACGCGCATGGGTAAAACCTCAGTCAGATGGAATTCAACAGGGTGTCAAACAGGTCCCGCGCGACGCTGATCACCCGGGAGTTGGCGTTGTACACTTGCTCGTACTTGATCAGGTTGGCGGCCTCCTCATCAAGATTGACGCCGCTGATGCTGTCACGCAGGCTCTGGGTCTGCTGCATCAGGCTCTCCGCCGCCTGGCGATTGCTTTTGGCCGAGGCGCTTTCTGTGCCGACTTTTTCCACCAACTGGCCGTAGGCATCGCTCAGGCCCAGCTTCCCGTCGCCGAGAATTTTGGCGGTTTCTAGAGAGGCCATGGCCAAGGCGTTGCGGTTGTCGTTGGTGGCGTCGTCATTGAAGTCCAGGGTAAAACTATCGCCCGCCTTCGGCTGACCTTTAATCACGGCCTGATAGCCCAGAAACGCCGACGGTGCAAAATCCTCCGCATCGCTGTCGCCAAACAGCTGGCTGCCCGAAGGGGCGGTCTGCAGCTCAATGCCCTCGCCCATCACCAGATCCACCCGGCCACCGACGGTGACCTGGGATTGCTGACCCGCACCGGTGCCGGTCAAACGCACGTCAGGGTTGCCGGTGCCGTCGTTGACGCTCAGCTGGTTCTGGCCTGCGGCGCTTGCCTCCAGCCGAACATCTATATCCACCCCGGAGGAGTTCACCACTCGCAATTCCAGCTCGCCGGTGACCGGATTGGCGGCGGCCTCGGCGCGGAAGCCCAAGGCCTTGAGGTTGTCGTTCTCTTCAATGCGCTGGGCCAGGTAGTCCTGAAACGCCACCGGATCGGTCTGCGGATCGGGCACAGCGCCGGAGAGTACGCCGCCGTTGTACTCCAACAGCGCTTCACCGTTCAGGGTTATCTGGAACGGTGCGCTGGTGTCGTCAAAACGGAAGTCCGTCAGGGTCGCGCTGGTAAATGCATTGGCGGATACCCCCGGCATACGGCTGAGCTCATCCGCCAGCAGGCCGGCAGACATGTTCGGCTGCGTGACCACGATGCGAGTGCTTGTGTTACCGGTTTGCGGATCGGTGATCCGGAAGCGCAGTTGCTCGACCGGATAGCCATTGGGCTGCGCCGGGTCGCCGGCGGGAATGCCGGTCTGAGCGGTGCGGCCGTCGGGTAGGCCAAGCCGGGCACCGTCACCGGTGACGCGGGTCTGCCCCAGGTCTTCCCCAAACAGGGCGTTATCCTGCCCCGGCACAAAGCGCTGCTCTCGCACCGGAGGCTCCAGGTGCTTGGGGTTGGCCGGATCCGAGTTGTCCAGAATGTCGTAGGTGGTTTCCGAGGTGAAACGAACTAACAGCGGCGGTGACAGTTGGCCGTCGGTGGCGAAGGCCGGCAGAATCTCGCCGTTGGCGTCCACCTTGCTCAGCACTTCACCCTGACTGATGGTCCCGGTACCCGCATTGGCCGTATCGGCATTGGTGCGCACCGGAGAGGCAAACGCCAAATCCTCCGGGCGGCTCAGCCGGGTCTCCATAAAGCGCGCCGCATTCTTGGTCGGCTGTAGAGTGAAGGTATCGTTGCCCTGGAAGGATCCGCCCTCAAGGGTCACTTTCAACCCGTCAAATTCGAAGCTTTGCGGATAGCTTCCGGTCAGGGAGCCCTGACTGACAATCTCGTTGTCGCTTTGGCGGGTGATAACGTAGTTGTTGGTGTTATCCAGAATCTTGAAGTCATAATCGCTGGCGCTGAGCTGACTGATGTCGGTAATCTCAATCGACATCCGCCGGTCGTCCGGGGCGGCGTTATTGCCGGACACAAAGCGGTCACCGATCAGCTCCGGATCGTTAATGTCGCGAAACAGCCGTTGGCCGTAGTCGCCGTCCAAGTCCAACCCTTGCAGTTGTTGCTGGTTAAAACTCTCTGCCACGGCCATGGACACCCGGCCGAGCTCATTTTTGGCGGTTTGCAATACGCCGTGCTGGAAGTCCACCAAGCCACCGAGCTGACCGCCAGACAATTGATCCGTCACATCAAAGCGCCGCTGGCCTTTGCCCACGGTCACTTCGCCGGCGTTGCTAACTTCAAACTGATTCGCCGAGGTGCCCACCACCAGAGCTTGCCCCTGCCCCAAAAACACATTGACCGTGTTGGGGCCTTGCTGCACAGCCGTAATGCCCACCAGCTCGGACAGTTTGCGTAGCGCTTCGTCCCGTTGGTCAAGCAGGTCATTGGGGTCGTTCCCGGTACCCGGCAGGGCTTTTTCCGCAATGGCCTGGTTGAGATCGGCAATGTTCTGCGCGTAGTCGTTAATCTGGACGGTCAGAGAGTCCATTTCCCGAATGACATTGCGTTCAATGTCCGCCAGGCGGTCATACAGGGTATTGAACCGGTTGGACAGACTTTCCGCCTCGGTGACCACCAACTGCCGCGCCGGGGAGGACGACGGATCGTCCGCCGCATTCTGCACCGACGCAAAAAAGCTCTTCAATCCGCCCGCCAGACCGGTGGTTTCGTCGGCGAACAGACGGTCGATTTTCTGCAGATTACCGCTGTACTTGTCCAGAGAGTTAAAGTTCGTCGTGTCCGTACGCAGTTGCTGCAACACAAACTGGTCGGTAATGCGCGCAATGGACTGAGTGCTCGCACCGCTGCCCACATAGCCCGCACTACCCAAACGCTGTTCCGGCCGCGCCACGTCTTCGGTGCGCTGGCGAGTGTAGCCCTCGGTATTGGCGTTACTGATATTGTGACCCGCCGTGCGCAAAGCCGCCTGGCTGACGCGCAAACCGGAGATGGCGGTATTCAGTATTCCGGACATGGTGGCTTACCTATCAGGCATCGTTCGGGTTAGGGGCGTCATTGCGAACCACGGTCATCAGCGGTTCGGTGCGCATCAGGGTCTTCAGTTTTTCCGCGTAGGCGGGGTCGGTCGCATAGCCCGCGTCCTGCAATCCTTCCACGTAGCGCTCCGCATCGTCACCGGCTTTCAGAGCCTCCTGATAGCGCGGATTGTCCTGCAGGAACTGGACATAGTCGGTAAAGCTCTGCTCATAACTGTCATAGCGACGGAAATCCGCCCGCTCCACTTGCGGCAAGCCGTGGCGGTATTCAATGGTGGAGACGTTGATGCGATCCCCTTCCCAGCGTCCGTCGGCTTTGATATTGAACAGATTGTGGCTGTTGGAACCGCTGCCGGTATGAATCACATGCTGACCCCAACCGGTTTCCAGTGCTGCTTGGGCAATCAGTGCCTGTGGGGCCACACCAAGCTGCTCCGCCGCTTTAACCGCATGGGGCCGGATGCGCTCCACAAACTCGGCCGGGCTGTTCGCCAGAGGGGCTTTGCCGCCAGTGACCGGGGCGGTCGGAACCGAGAGGTTAGACTGACGTTCCAGCCGGCTGGTATCCATGGATTCCGCTTTCTGCGGTTTAAGCTTGTCGCCGTAGGCCCTTTCCATCTGTTGATACAACATTTCCGCCAGACCGAGACCCCGGCCTTTGGTCAGTTCCAGGGACATCTGCTGGTCGAGCATTTCCTTGTGGAACTTGCTCTCCTCGCTGCTGAACAGACTGTCTTTGCCAAACACTTCGTTGGTAGCGCGCATCTGTTTGAACATCTGATGTACAAACATGGACTCAAACTGGCGAGCCACTTCCCGCAACGCCTCCGGGTCGCCGTTGCGACCTTTGGCGCGCAGGGCTTCCATGCCGTCGTTGTTCAGCAGACTGTCCTGCACTTGCTGACGAACGTGTGTTGTATCGAGCGGAATCATCAGATCACCATCAACTGGGCTTTAAGTGCACCGGACTGTTTGAGCGCTTCCAGAATGGCCATCAGGTCACCGGGAGAGGCACCGACGTTATTCACCGAGCGAACAATATCTTCCAGCGTATTGCCCGGTGCGAACTTGAACATCGGGTTGGTTTCTTCGGTGATTTCCACATCACTGCCCGGCAGAACAACGGTATCGCCTTCGCCCAGTGGGTTGGGTTGCACGGCGGTATAGTCTTCCGAAATGGAAACGGTCAGATTGCCGTGGGTGACCGCCACCGGGGAGACGCGCACATGCTGGCCCACCACGATGGTACCGGTGCGTGAATTGATAACCACCTTGGCCGCTTCCTCACCGGGCTCGACCTCAATGTTTTCCAGCAGGGAAATAAAATCTACCCGATGTGATGGATCCTGAGGCGCACTGACCGAGACCGACACCGCATCCTGGGCGCGGGCGACATCCGGCCCCAGCATTTCGTTGATGCTCTGGACGACCCGGTTGGCGGTGGTGAAATCCGCACGGTTCAGGTTGAGCACCACCGGCTGTCCGGAACTGAAATTGTTTTTGACCTCTTTTTCTACCGTGGCACCACCGGGGATGCGACCCACGCTGGGGACGTTGACGGTAATCCGGGAACCGTCCCGACCTTCAGCGCCAAAGCCACCCACCACCAGGTTGCCCTGAGCCAGAGCGTAGACCTGGCCGTCCGGGCCTTTCAGGGAGGTCATCAACAGGCTGCCGCCGCGCAGGCTGGTGGCATTACTGATGGAGGACACCGTGACATCAATGGTCTGGCCGGGTTTGGCAAAGGCCGGCAATTCCGCCTGAATCATCACCGCGGCGACGTTTTTGGTCTGCACCCGTGTACCCGGCGGAACGGTGATGCCAAACTGCTGCAACATGTTGTTGAAGGATTGAATGGTAAACGGCGACTGGTTGGTCTGATCCCCCGTGCCATCCAGACCGACCACAAGGCCATAGCCCACCAGTTGGTTGGAGCGCACGCCGGCGACCGTGGCGATGTCTTTGATACGCTCGGCCTGAGCCAGGGTACTGGCCACTGCCAGCAGGGCCGCGATCAGAATACGATGGATCATGGAAAATCCTCTCACAGGTTCAGCCTCGCTCAGAATGGCCAGTAACCGCTGTTAAAAAACCGGGACAACCAGCCCATGGACTGAGAGTCCGCCAGGGTGCCGGTGCCGCTGTAGGAAATCTGGGCATTGGCCAGCCGAGTGGACGGTACCGTGTTATCAGGCGATACGTCGTCGGGCCGAACAATGCCGCTGATGCGAATAAATTCATCGCCGCGGTTGATGGTGATCCACTTCTCGCCGCGCACCACCAAGCCCCCGTTGGGGAGCACTTCCGCTACGGTCACGGTGATATTGCCTTGCAGGCTATTGCTCTGATCGGCGCCTGCATCACCGCTGAAGGAACGGTTCTGACTCAGGTTGGTGTCTAGCGTGTTACCGCGAAAACTTGGGTTCGTACCCAGCAGCGGGCCCGCGTTGAAATCCAGCTCGCTTTCCTTGTCCACTGAAACGCCGGAACTCTTGCTAGAGACAGTGCGTTCGGAAAGCGTCACGGTGATGATGTCGCCGACGTTCAACGCCTTGCGGTCGGTATACAGCGCCATACCATAGTTACCCTGGTACAGGGAGCCTTCGGTGCGCTGTGGCACGCTGGACGCCGTGGGGATGGTGGCCGCGTAATACGGGTCGCCTGGCACCGGCCGTTCGTAAGTCACGCACGCCGACACGCTCACCGCCAGCAGAAGCAGAGCAGCTCGGGCGAGCGTTTGTTGGCAGCAGCGAATCAGTGCAGCGGTGATCATGGCAGAAGCCTCGTTACAGGGTCTGGTTAATGTACTGGAGCATCTGGTCCGCGCTGGACACGACCTTGGAGTTCAGCTCGTAGGCGCGTTGAGTGGAAATCATATCCACCATTTCCTGCACGATGTCCACATTGGAGCTCTCCAGCATGCCCTGCTTGAGTGACCCCATGCCCTCTTCCGACGGCGCCCCAATCACCGGGTTGCCACTGGCCACGGTTTCGACATAGAGGTTGCCACCGATCGCTTCCAGACCGGACGGATTGATAAAGTCCGCCAACTGAATCTGACCGATTTCCTGAGGCTGCGGATCGTCGGTGAAGTGCGCGGAGACGATGCCGTCTTCACTGATATTGATCTGGCTGGTGTTCTCCGGAATCACGATACCCGGTTCAATCAACAGGCCACTGTTGGTGACCAGCTCCCCTTCGCCGTTGATCTGCAGCTGACCGTTGCGGGTGTATGCCAGATTTCCGTCGGGCTGAAGTACCTGGATAAAGCCGCGACCATTGATGGCCACATCCAATGCCTGATCGGTCACTTCGAGGCTGCCAGGCGTAAATTCTTTCTGCGTCGCGACAACTCGCACACCGGTGCCCAACTGCAAACCGGAGGGCAACTCGTTGTTCTGGTTGGCAAGGCCGCCGGGCTGGCGCTGGGTTTGATACAGCAGGTCCTCAAACACCGCACGGTCGCGCTTGAAACCCACCGTGCCCACGTTGGACAGGTTGTTGGAGATGGTGGTCAGTTGTTTGTCCTGAGCACTCAAACCGGTTTTGCTGACATACAGTGCTGCGTGCATGGTGTGTTCTCTCTGTCGGGTATCTGCTTCAGTGCTTGCCGCCTTGCGGCAAAGTTTTTCCGCCTTGGGCCCTAAATCCGACCCTTGGCATTACGTTACTAACCGTTTTGCAATAGCCGTGCCGAGGTTTCCGAATTCTGCTTAACGGTCTGCATCAGCTTCAGTTGCATTTCGTACTGACGAGACAGGCTGAGAATCTGGGTGAACTCGTTCACCGCGTTGACGTTGCTGCCTTCCAGAAAGCCGGTGGCCACACTCACCTGGGCATCGGCTGGCGCGGGTACGCCACCGTCCAGACGGAACAGGCCGTCCTCACCTTTGGACACCTCGGCCAGGTCCGGATTGACCAGCTTGATCCGGTCAATCTCCACCATGGCCTCGGGCCCCAGACCTTGAGCCACAATTGACAAGGTGCCATCGGTGCCGATTTCCAGCTTTTCCAGCGGCGGCAAAGCGATCGGACCATCGTTGCCGATGACCGCCAGGCCACTGCCGTTGCGAAGAATACCCAGGGGATCAATGTGCAGGCCGCCGGCGCGGGTGTAAGCCTCGGTGCCGTCCGGTGCCTGAACGGCGATAAAGCCATCGCCCTGGACAGCAATGTCGTGATCCCGCCCAGTGGCGTTCATGGGCCCGGGCTCAAAATTCGTGGCCGGCCGCTCGGTCAGGGCATAGGCGCGGGTGGGATGACCATCACCGTAGTACACCGGCATGCTGCGGGCCTGAGCGAAGTCCGCCCGAAAACCGGTGGTGTTCAGGTTGGCCATGTTGTTGGAGTGGTTAGTCTGCGCCAGCATATTGTGCTTGGCGCCGGTCATGGCGATGTAGAGCGCTTTATCCATGGTGTATTCCCCCGATGGGTGCGGAAAAATTGTCGCTTTTTGGGCCGTTGGGGGATGTTTTGCAAGATGGGTGCCAGAATGACGGAAATCGTGGTCAAGGGGTTGTGTGGTGGTGAAGTGCGTAGGGCACCCATATGGTGCCGTGTTGTCCGGAGGGCGTGTGGTGGTGTTTGGTGGATGGTGGGGTAACGGCGGATGCGCGCTTTGCGCTCCGAGGCGTCGGACCGATCCGCCCTACGCAAACTGTCGTGCGATCCGCCGTTACCCCACTTTCGTTAAGCCCGTTTATCGCAGGTTAATGATGGTCTGGGTCACCTGGTTGGCGGTCTCGATGGTTTTTGAGCTCGCCTGGAAGTTACGCTGGGCAATGATCAGGTTCACCAGCTGAGTGGACAGATCCACGTTGGACTCCTCCAACGCGCCGGCATTGACCGTCCCCAACTGGGCAGTGCCCGGCGAACCGATCACCGGCTCACCGGAGTCCGACGTTTGCACCCAGGAGGTGTCACCCACCGGACTCAAGCCTTCCACGTTATTGAAGTTGGCCAGAGCCACCTGTCCGAGAACGTCCGCTTCGCCATTGGTAAAGCGCGCAAAGATGGTACCGTCTTCACTGATATCCACCCCAGACAAGCGCCCAGTGGTGTAACCGTTCTGATCCTGCTCTTCCACACCAAAGTCGGTGCCGAACTGGGTGGTGCCATCCAGAGAAATCTGGAAGTTCGAGCTGCTGGGCGGCTCGGTTACCGGTAGCTGCCCCCCTTGAAGCACGTTGAGAGGGCCAAGCGCGCCGGCGGCGGTCCCGTCATCGTTGTTTGGCGTCCAGTTGGAAATCAACATGTCGTCGGTCAGGTCCTCATTGAGCGAACCATCACTGTTGAAGTGCACATTGAACGACGCCATGGTCGGCTGAGAGTTCTCCGGTGCCGGCAGCGACGGGTCCGGGTCGCCAACGTTCTGGCCATCCACCTGCACGTACATCATCCACTGGTTGGGGGAGGTGTTCGGATCCGCCGGGTCGTAGGGCTGACGAACGAAGTATTGCTCCAGGGTATGCGGATTACCCAGGCTGTCGTAGATGGTTGAGGTTGTGGAGTGGTTGTAGGTGCGCTGATCGTTCGGATCAAACGCGTTGATGGCCACTTCGTTAAAGCTGTCTTCGGTCAGGGGGGCAAACAGGTTACCGACACTGGGTGTAGTGCTGTTCAAGCTAATGCCCTCGTCCATCAGCACGTTCAAACTACCCCCGATCACTACGTCGGTGCTGTTGGTGTTCACCGTCTGAGTACCCGTGCCGGTACGACCAATCACATCCAGCGTGCCGGGAGGCTGAATGCCAGTAAAACCAAAGCGCAGATCAGTGCCCACACGGGATACGATCTCCAGATCACCGGTGCTGTTCACCTGGGCACTGATGCCGGCCAACTGGGAGGTCCCCAAATTGTTGATTTCGTTCGCCAGGCCATCGAGTGTGGTGGAGTTCAACTGCACACCGTTAAGGGTGAAATTGTTGTTACTGTTGTTAAACGAGCCGCCCACAATAGTCGCCTCGGTACGCGCTGAGGCGGTAATACCCGGTAGCGCGTTCAACTCCGAGGCGGTTTTGGCCGCAGAGGCACCCTCTTCGCTGGTGAAGTTGACGATATCACCATTTTCACGGAGGAACTCGAAAATCTGTGCCTGGTATCCGTTGCTGACTTCCGGTAAGCCGGGGTCGGATGCCGGTGCGCCCGTTAGCGCGGTGGACAGCGGATTGGCGCCGGTCACATTGTTGATATCCAGCGTGGAGTTGACCCCTTCGGTAAGATCCTGAAACAACAGGTTACCGCCGTCGGCCACTGCCTGGACATTGATCGGTGCTGCGGCACCAAAAATCTGACTGTTGATCAGATTGGCAATGTCTTGCACGGAGTTGGCGGTGGAGGAGTCCAACGTTATGGAAACAGTGCCGTTACCAGAGGCCGGCTGGGACCCGCTCAGTTGAATATCAAATGTCGTGTTCTGCGCTCCAAAGTCAATGGGCACTGCTATGGCACCCACATCCGTGGTGGTGGAAGTCGCTTCTTTGAGGCCAGTCTGTGCAATGCCCATCGCGGCGCCATCGGTACTGAACTCCAGACCGCTGCTTTCCAGCACAGCCGCATTCGCATCCAGGTTGAAACGCCCTTCCGACACGGTGGTTTGCCGTGGAGCCTGTACGCTGACATCCACTTGCAGATCGCTCAAGGTGCCATTCAGGTTGCCTGCGTCATCAGCGGCAAAGCCCTGCAGGCGAGCGCCATTGTTGGCCACCATAAACCCCTCATCGTCCAGACCGAAGGCGCCGGCACGAGTGTACTGTCGGTCCCCACCATTGCTGGTGACAAAGAAACCCGTGCCGTTAATGGCCAGGTCCAGAGAGTTGTCGGTAAACACCCGATTACCCTGACTGAACTGCTGGCGAATGTTTTGTAGGTTTACACCACTGCCGGGGGTGTTGGCCGTAGTGCCGAGAATACTACCGGCGTAGATATCACCGAACTCCACTCGGGACGACTTGAAACCGGTGGTACTGGCGTTGGCAATATTATTACCGGTGACGTCCAGGTCGGAACTGGCGGCGCGAATGCCACTGAGCGCAGTATTGAAAGGCATGGTTTTATCCTCGTCTTAACACCGTGGAGCGTTTAGTTGAATTGTTTGACGTCGCCGAGATTGACGGCACCGATTCCAGCGAGATTCAGCGTCAACTGACCATCATCTCCCAGAGTGACACTGTTGACATTGGCACTGAGTGCAGTCTCGAGCTGTTCGCGATCGCCGTTTTGCATGGCGAGCACTTCAAAGCGGTAATCTCCGGCTGGCAAGGGCTCTTCACTGCCCACCCAATCGAGCAGTTCGCCATTAATCTCCATATTCTGACCGTCCCAGCGGAACGCCAGCTCACCTTCCGGCTGAGCACCCAGAGGCACTTTGGAAACCAGCTCACCGGAGGGGTTGTAAACGTTCAGTTGCATATCACTGGCGGAACTTTCCAGATTCACCGAACCGCTGATAATGCCGCCTTCAAACAGCTGCGTGGTTTCCGAGGGCACCGTAACCTGACGACCTACCAATGAGGACGCTTGCAACGCCTGATTGGACATGAAGGAACCGCTGAAATCTTCGAATTTGCTATTCAGACGCTCCAGCCCTTCAACGGAGCTGAACTGCGCCAGTTGCGCGATAAACTCGCCGTTATCCTGCGGCGACAGCGGGTCCTGATTGTTCATCTGGGTGATCATCAGCTCCAGAAAAGCCGACTGCCCCAACTCATTGGTTTTTTCCTCATCCTTGTTTTTGTTGGCAATGTTCAGATTGCTCAGGATGCTGTTGGCGGCGTTGTCGTTGTTGACCTGATTCATGGCTCGATACCTTCAGTAAGTCCAGTCAGTCCTTATTGACCCAGGGTCAGCGCACGCTGAACCATCTGCTTGGCGGAGTTCATCACTTCCACGTTCATCTGAAACGAACGGGAGGCGGAAATCATGTTGGTCATCTCTTCCACCGGATTGACGTTCGGGTAAAACACATAACCCTCTTCGTCGGCCTGGGGATGATCGGGCTCGTAGCGACGCTGCAGCGGCGCATCACTTTCCACAATGCCCATCACCTGAACACCGCGGCCAGCCGGCTCTTCCGCCCACTGGTTCCCGCCCTGCATTTGCAGCTGTGCATCGCGCTGCATCTGGGCAAACACCGGCTGACGGCTGCGATACACCTGATCCACGCTGGAGCTGGCGGTCTGGGCGTTGGCCAGGTTGCTGGCGGTGGTGTTCATGCGCACGGTCTGCGCGTTCATGCCGGAACCGGCGACATCAAAAATATTGACCAGAGACATACCTTAACTCCCCTACCCGTTTACTCGCCGCGCAGCGCGCTGGTGAGGCCTTTGAATTTGCCGTTCAGGAACTGAAAGCTGGCCTGAAAATCCAGGGCATTTTTCATGTATTCCGCGTGTTCGATGTGCTCTTCAACCGTGTTGCCATCAATGGAGGGCTGCTGGGGTACCCGGTATTTGGCATCCGGGTGGCCGGTTTCTTCAAAGCCTCTCAGGTGCCCGCCGTGGGTGGCCGCGAGATTCACGCCCGAGCGCCCACTGGTCTGGGCTTCCAGCGCCTGCCGGAAATCCAGATCTTTGGCTTTGTAATTGGGGGTATCCACATTGGCCATGTTGTCGGCCAGCAGCTCCGCCCGCTGCGCACGCAGCTTGAACGCGGATTCGTGAACGCCCAAGGCAGATTCGAAGGATATGGCCATTGGTTTTACTCCAAAGCGGCAAAGTCATTAACACTTACAAGGAGTATAGCAATGCCTGTGCCAACGCCATAAGGCCAACCAAGAAGTTTTTTAACTTGTTGAAATAAAAGGAATTACTGGAAGTTAATATGGCTTGAACTACTTGCGTTGGACCAGGGGGATCCGGGGGAGAGAAAAAAGCGGTAAGGCCGGAGAGGCAAAGCGGCAAGGGTTTTCCGCTTGAGGAAAGGCCCGGGCCAAGGCGGCCCGGGCACCGCTCTTACACCACGCGTACGGAGACCACGTGCTCGACAGAGGAGACGGCCTGCACCACCGCTTCAGTGGGCGCCTGCTCCAGGTCGATAATGTTATAGGCAATCTCGCCCCGGCTCTTATTGACCATATCAATCACGTTGATATCGTGGTCCGCCAGTACCGACAGCACATGGCCCAGAACGCCCGAGACGTTCTCGTTACAGAAGGTCAGGCGTGAACCCAGCTCGCCGGTGCGCTCCATGCTCACTTCCGGGAAGTTCACGGCGTTGCGGATGTTGCCGTGCTCCAGGTAGCCCTTGAGCTGCTCGGCGGCCATGACCGCGCAATTGTCTTCCGCCTCAAGGGTGCTGGCGCCAATGTGCGGCATGGCGTAAACGTCATCCCGGGACAGCAGGCAGGGCTCCGGGAAATCGCACACGTACTGACGCAGGCGCTTCGCCTCCAGGCTACGGACAATCGCTTCCGGCTCGACAATGGCATCCCGGGCGAAGTTCAGCAGCACCGCCCCTTCTTTGACGGACTTGAGGGATTCGTCGTTGATCAGGTGTTTGGTGGCGTCAATGGCCGGCACATGCAGGCTGATGAAATCGGACCGGCTCAGTAGCGACTGCAGGTTGTCCGCCCGGCTCACCTGGCTGGGCAGGCGCCAGGCCGCTTCCACCGACAGCGCCGGATCATAACCGACCACGTTCATGCCCAGCGCCAGGGCGGTTTCGGCCACCAGAGAGCCGATCGCGCCCAGCCCCACAACGCCCAGGGTTTTGCCCATCAGCTCGGAGCCGGCGAAGTTGGACTTCTGCTTTTCCAGCAACTTGCTCATTTCGTCGGCATCGGTCATGTCGGTGAGCGTCTGAACGTAATTCATGCCCGGAATGATGCCGCGCGAGGCCAGCAGCATGCCCGCCAGCACCAGCTCTTTTACCGCGTTGGCATTGGCTCCGGGGGTGTTGAACACCACCACACCCTTCTTGGTGTAATCCGCCACCGGCACATTGTTGACGCCGGCGCCGGCGCGGGCCACGGCCCGTACGCTGGCCGGCAGAGACTCATCGTGCAGCTTGTGGCTGCGCAGAATGTAAGCATCCGGCTCATTGATGTCGCTGGCGACTTCGTAATGGTCACGGCCAAAGCGATTCAGGCCGTTGACGGAGATTTTGTTGTAGGTCTTGATCTTGAACATAAGTCTTCCTGTCTTTGTCGTGTCGACGGGTTACCCGTCGTTGCGTCTGCCCGATCAGGCGGTTTGTTCGTAGGCCCAGGTCAACCAGGGCAGCAGCGCTTCAATATCGGCGGTTTCCACCGTGGCACCGCACCAGATACGCAGGCCCGGAGGTGCGTCGCGGTAGGCGCCGATGTCGTAAGCCACCCCTTCCTGATCCAACAGCTTGACCATGGCCTTGACGCGATCTGGCTCGGCATCCAGGGTAAAGCACACGCTGGTGTTGGAGACGGTGCCCGGCTCCTTGGCCAGGAATTCAATCCAGTCGTTCTGTTCAACGAAGGTGGACAGCACATCAAGGTTGGCCTCCGAGCGGCGAATCGCTTCGCTCAGGCCACCGATGCGGTCAATCCAGTCGAGCGCATCCAGGTAATCGGCCACGCAGAGCATGGAGGGAGTATTGATGGTTTCGCCGCGGAAAATACCCTCGATCAGCTTGCCATCTTTGGTCATGCGGAAAATCTTCGGCAGCGGCCAGGCCGGCGTGTAGCTTTCCAGACGCTCTACGGCACGCGGACTCAGAATCAGCATGCCGTGGGCGCCCTCGCCCCCGAGCACTTTCTGCCAACTGAAGGTGACTACGTCCAGCTTCTCCCAGGGCAGCTCCATGGCGAACACCGCCGAGGTGGCATCGCAAATGGTCAGGCCCTGGCGATCATCGGCGATCCAGTCGCCGTTGGGCACTTTCACCCCAGAGGTGGTGCCATTCCAGGTAAAGATGACGTCGTGATCAAAATTGACCTTGGTCAGATCCGGCAGGTAGCCGTAGTCGGCTTCCAGCGGGGTGACATCCTTCAGCTTCAATTGCTTGGTAATGTCGGTCAGCCAGCCCTTACCAAAGGACTCCCATTGCATGACGTCCACCGGGCGCTGACCGAGCAGCGACCACATGGCCATTTCCACCGCACCGGTGTCTGAGGCCGGTACGACGCCCACCCGGTACCCTTCCGGCAAGCCCAGCAGGCGGGCGGTATCTTCGCAGGCGCGCTTGAGCGCCGCCTTGCCCAGCCCGGAACGATGGGAACGGCCCAGGGTGGAAACATCCAACTGACTCACGTCGTATCCCGGGCGCTTGCTGCAGGGACCGGAAGAAAAGTTGGGATTGCGGGGCTTGACCTGTGGTTGCATGGGATTCCTCGAACAGTTGACGGTTCTACTCTATAGGCCCGATGTCAGTAGCAGGTGAACGATAGACCGATCACCCAAACTCAGGCGCAAAACGCGGAATTGCCCGGACAGGCGAGAACCTGGCGGGAGTGTCCTGGATCAGAAAGCCGCCGATTATGCCAGTTAATGAGTCAAACCACTAGATGAAGCGGTGGGAAGGAAGGGGGAGGAAGAAATTGCAGACAAAAAAAAGCCCTTTACAGATGTAAAGGGCAAGAGGGAGACCTCGATGCATCAACCAGACATCGAGGGTGAGAGATCGTGGTGATTGACCAAGAGCGGCATGTTTGCCCTCTTCGGCGCCTCACCGGTCGAGACCACCCTGCCCCGACCACAAATTCTGTGTTCACTTTACTGAGGGCTGACAGCGCTGTCAACACCCTACTTCAACAAAACCTTAAATTCACAATCCTTTTGCCAGTAATCGCTGAATGAGTAGGATAAATTTTGGCATGTAACCGTTTACAACCTGTTTCTCCTACCCTGCTCATTTTGTAAGGCTGATTATACCTGCCTTACAGCGATCATCGCTAACCGTCCTGACCGCGTTTTGAAGGACAATACCACATTTTTAAAAAAAACAAAATGTTACCGGTTACAGCGCAAATACCCGCTATACTCGGATAACGGGGCGGCTCGCTCGGCGATCAATTCGCGAGCACAAACTGGTCAGAAATCCATCATCATGCATATTTTAACGCCACATTTGTGGGGTGATACGCCAGAATTATTGACAGCGCTGTCAACCGCTCGTAGACTCACTCCACTTTTCGATCGGGCAACCGATTATCCAAGAACAGCGACTGCCTGCCCCAACAGCGACAGGCTCGCAGGAACGGCACACAACGGGGACCACTATGAGCTTTATTCTGGTTGCGGATATTGGCGGCACCAACGCCCGCTTCGGTCTGGTTGAGATTGCCGGCGCCTGCGCAACGCCGCCCGACTTTACCGCCAAGCATCAGCACAGCCTGCGCTGTGCCGACTACCCCAGCCTGGATCAGATGGTCCACGCTTACGCCGAAGTGGCCGGGATCGCCCTACCCGACTTTGCCTGTTTTGCCATTGCCGGCCCCATTCATAACGGCCGGGTGCGCATGACCAACCTGGACTGGGAGTTCGGCATCGACGAGCTGCGCGATCAGTTGGGCATGCGCGCCCTGGACGTCATCAACGACTTTGCCGCCCTTGCTTATGCCACCCCCCACCTCAAAGGTGACATGCTCAAGCCGTTGGTGACGGGTGAGACCGACGCGGAGGCTCCCATGCTGATTCTGGGGCCGGGCACCGGGTTTGGTATGGCGGCGCTGGTGCCCTGCGGCGACCGCTGGAAAATTGTCCCGACCGAGGGCGGACACACCAATTTCGCTCCGGGCAATGAGCGGGAAATTGCCATTCTCCAGAATCTCCTGAAGAAACAGGATCACGTGTCGGTGGAAACCCTGATTTGCGGCAAAGGCCTGGTCCGGATCTATCAGGCGCTGGCGGAGATCGACAGCGTAACCGTACAGAACTACGAACCGGCCGACGTGGCCGGCAAAGGTCAAAGCGGTGAAGACCCCCTGTGCCACGAAGCCCTGGAGCTGTTCTGCGCCATGCTGGGCAGCGCGATTGGCGATCGGGCGCTGTGCCTGGGCGCCCAGGGTGGCGTTTACATCGGCGGCGGGATTGCCCCCAAACTGGCGGATTTCATCGACGGTTCTGACCTGGTCAAGCGCTATCAGCACAAGGGACCCATGAGCGATTACGTGGGCCGAATCCCGCTCAATATCATCATGCACGACAAGTCTGCACTGATCGGCACCGCCGCCTGGCTGGTGGACAATACCGCGGAACTGAACGCCTGAGCGGCACCCCCTGGGTACCGCTCACTGCTCCTAACGCTTGTGCGTTATTGGTTTGCCGGTGGAGTCCCGACGAATCAGACTGGAACTCAACATACTGGCGGGCAGTTGAACATCCTTGCCTTTAAGCTGCTTCAACAGTAAGTCGGTCGCCTTCTGGGCCATGGCCTGAATCGGCTGACGAACCGTCGTCAGGGATGGCCAGATCTGATGAGCCACCGGCGTATCATCGAAGCCGGCCACCGACAGATCTCCCGGGATGCGCAACCCCTTCTGATGCGCCACCATCATGACCCCGGCCGCCATGTCATCGTTGGCGGCAAAGATCGCCGTGGGAGCCTGCTCGAGGGCGAGCAACACATCAGCCGCCTCTTCGCCGGACTCGAACGAGTTAAACCCCTGCACTACCAGCGCCTCATCCAGAGGAATGTCATTCTCCACCAGAGCCGCCCGGTAGCCTTCAAACCGGTGGCTGACCGCCCGGTGATCCGGGTTCCCCGCCACAAAGCCGATACGCTCATGCCCGAGCGCAATCAGCTCGCAGGTCATATCATAGGCCGCTTCAGCGTCATTGGTTTCAACGTAAGGACTGATCGGCTTATCGATGGTCGGGGCAATACGCACGAAGGGCAACTGCCGCTCTTTCAACACCTCCAGAATTGGCATCACGTCCGACAATGGCGGCGTGAGGATAACGCCGTCGATACGGGTCTGACGCATCAGATCCCGGATTTCCCGGCCGATGTCGGGGTCCTGGTGATTGCAGGGGTGAATCAGCACGTCGTACCCCTGGGAGCGGCAGGTCGACAGCACACCGTCCTGTACGTCGATGACGTAGTTGGCACTGGGGTTGTCGTAGAGCAGACCAATCACATAAGAGCGATTTCCCGCCAGACTGCGCGCCGAGAGATTGGGCCGATAATCGAGCTCATCAATGGCTTTCAACACCTTGTCCCGCGTTGCCTGCCGAACGTTCGGCTCTTTGTTCACCACCCGGGATACGGTTTTTATAGAGACGCCCGCCAGGGCGGCAACATTGTCGATGGTCGCTTTGGCCACAGAGAGCTCCGTCGAAAGTAGCTGGAAGGCGCACTATCCTGAAAAGACGCCCCGTTGACAAGTGCCCCGCCCCGCGCGGGTCGCATTTTTCCCGGTCGTCCGGGTCACCGCCGACGCCAAGCAAGAAAATTGTCCAAACGGGGTGACAGCGCTGTCAATTTATTCTATAGTGGATTCACCTTGAGGGCGAGCGACATCGCCCCGGGGGCCTGAAAAATCGGCAATTTTTCGGTCAAAAAAAGAACTGAAAAGGGATATTTGAAAAGAGCGCCAGTGAGTAGTAACGACGATCGGCACGTCAGGCGCTAATAAAAACCCCCAGTCCGGTGAGGACTGGGGGTTTTTATTAATACAGCAACGTAAACAACTTCCTTTGGTACTCGATCGCCAACGGATCGCCCTTCCCCAACGCCGCGATAATATCCGTCAGGGTTTTCCGCGCCGCGCCGTCGGCGTAGCCCAGGTCCTTACGCAGCACCTCGATCAACAGCTCCAGCGCCGGCTTCTGATAACCTTCCTGATTGTACTGGACCGCCAGCTTGTAGCGCATTTCCAGATTGTCCGGATCGGCCTCGAGGGCCTGCTCCAGCGACTCGATTTCCGGCGTTTTGGCGGCCTGCTTTTTCAATTCGATTTTGGCTTTCACCTGCTCGTAGAGGGTATCCTGATCCGCCAGTTTTACGTTGGACAGGGTCGTTTCCGCCTCTTCGAGCCGATTCAGCTCCACTTGGGCGTGAGCCACCATGCAGGCGATCTGTGGGTTTCGGCCGGACTCTTCATATACCCGCTGTAGCACCGGCAACGCCTCACCAAACTGCCCCGCTTCGAGCATCGCCTGAGCCTGCTGAAGGTCCCGCTCCCACGCCTTGGGCAGGTGCTGCTCCAGCATTTGCCGCACCTGCACCTCCGACTGGGCACCGGTAAACCCATCCAGGGGCTGGCCGTCTTTGATCAGCATCACCGTGGGCAGGCTGCGAACCTGAAACTGCGACGCCAGCATCTGCTGCTCGTCCGCATTGATCCGGGCCAGCAGGAAGTCGCCGTTGTATTCGTCGGCGAGCTTTTCCAGCAGGGGCATCAGGGTTTTGCAGGGGCCGCACCAGTCGGCCCAGAAGTCCACCAGCACGGGACGCTTGAAAGATTCGTCGATGACGTACTGTTGGGCGTTGTCGAGAGTGATATCGATGACGTTCATGGCTGGAGTCTCGTGATGTTTCAAATGCGGTTGGGCGCGGCAGCCGTTGGGAACGGCGGATGCGCGCTGCGCGCTTATCCGCCCTACGCGAAGTTCGGTAGCCCTATCAGTGTTCTGGGCGCATATGGGGGAACAACAGCACATCGCGGATGGAGGCGGCGTTGGCGAACAGCATGACCAGACGGTCAATGCCGATGCCCTGCCCCGCGGTCGGCGGCAGGCCGTATTCCAGGGCGCGTACATAGTCCGCGTCGTAGTGCATAGCCTCATCGTCACCGGCGTCTTTTTCCCGCACCTGCTCCTTGAAGCGTTCGGCCTGATCTTCGGCGTCGTTAAGCTCCGAGAAACCGTTGGCCAGCTCGCGGCCACCCACGAAGAACTCAAACCGCTCGGTCACCTCGGGCTTGGCATCCATTCGCCGCGCCAGGGGTGACACTTCCGTGGGGTATTCGGTGATGAAGGTCGGCTGATCCAGCTTCTCTTCGACGGTGGCCTCGAAAATTTCGATCTGCACTTTGCCCAGCCCCCAGGAGTTCTTCAGCGGAATTTTCAGGCCTTCCGCCACGGCGCGGGCGCCTTCGAGGGTACTGATCTGCTCGGCGGTAATATCCGGGTTGTATTCCAGAATACTGTCGAACACGCTGATCCGGCGGAAGGGTTTGCCGAAGTCGTATTCGCTGTCCTGATACTGGACCACTGTAGAGCCCATCACGGTTTCGCACAGCCCGCGCAGCATATCTTCGGTCAGGTCCATCAGGTCGTTGAAGTCGGCGTAGGCCTGATAGAACTCCAACATGGTGAACTCGGGGTTGTGGCGAGTGGACAACCCCTCGTTACGGAAATTGCGGTTGATTTCATACACCCGCTCAAAGCCGCCCACCACCAAACGCTTCAGATACAGCTCCGGCGCGATACGCAGGTACATGTCTATGTCCAACGCATTGTGGTGAGTGATAAACGGCCGGGCGGTCGCGCCACCGGGAATGACCTGCAGCATGGGGGTTTCCACCTCCATGAAGCCGTTGCCGTCAAGGTAATTACGGATATAGCTGATGCACCGGGAGCGCAGGCGGAAGGTATCGCGCACTTCCGGGTTGACGATCAGGTCCACATAGCGCTGGCGGTAGCGCTGCTCCTGATCGTGCAGGCCGTGGTATTTTTCCGGCAGCGGACGCAGGGACTTGGTGAGCAGTTGATACTGCTCCATGTTGACGTACAGGTCGCCCCGGCCCGAGCGGTGCAGGGTGCCGCTGGCGCCGACGATATCGCCGATATCCCACTGGCCCCACTGTTCTTTGATGGCCTTCTGGGTGTCCTTGTCGGCATAGAGCTGAACCGTGCCGGAGGCATCCTGCAGCACCATGAAGGGGCCCCGCTTGGCCATGATCCGCCCCGCCACGCTGGCGGTGAGGCCGGCGCCTTCCAGGTCCTCTTTGGATTTGTCCTGGTGTGCCGCCTGCAGTTCGGCGCAGGTATTGTCGCGACGGAAGTCATTCGGGAAAGGGTTGCCCTTCTCTCGAATGGCCGCCAGCTTGGAGCGACGCTCGGCAATAAGGTTGTTCTCATCCTGGGGGGCGTTGGGCTTGCTCATGGCATCTCTGATGTTGGGGAGTGAATGAACAGGGCCTGATTACAGGCCCGCTTTCAGACTGGCGACAATAAACTGGTCCAGGGCGCCGTCCAGCACCGCCTGGCAGTTACTGGTCTGAACGCTGGTGCGCAGATCCTTGATGCGCTGGTCGTCCAGCACGTAGGAGCGGATCTGACTGCCCCAGCCGATGTCAGCCTTGTTGTCTTCCATGGCCTGCTTTTCGGCATTGCGCTTGAGCATTTCCTGCTCGTACATCTTCGCGCGCAGCATTTTCATGGCCCGATCGCGGTTCTGGTGCTGGGAGCGTTCACTCTGACAGCTCACCACGATACCGGTGGGCTCATGGGTAATCCGCACCGCCGAATCGGTTTTGTTCACGTGCTGACCACCGGCGCCGCTGGCGCGGTAGGTGTCGGTACGCAGATCACCCGGGTTGATATCGATTTCGATATTTTCGTCGATCTCCGGGGAGACAAACACCGAGCAGAACGAGGTGTGACGACGATTGCCCGAATCAAAGGGCGACTTGCGCACCAGCCGGTGTACGCCCGTTTCGGTGCGCAGCCAGCCGAAGGCGTATTCGCCTTCAAAGCGGATGGTGGCGCTTTTGATGCCCGCCACTTCACCGGCGGACGCTTCTTCCAGGGTGGTTTTGAACCCTTTGCGCTCGCCCCAGCGCAGGTACATGCGCAGGACCATTTCGGCCCAGTCCTGGGCCTCGGTGCCGCCAGAGCCGGACTGAATATCGAGGTAGGCGTTGTTTTCATCCACCTCGCCGGAAAACATCCGGCGGAATTCCAGGGACTCCAACTGACCATCCAGGCGCTCAATTTCGGCCGCCACGTCGTTGATGCTGTCGGCGTCATCTTCCTCGACCGCCATATCCAGCAGCTCTCGGCAGTCCGCCACACCGGTGTCCAGATCCTCAATGGTATTTACCACCAGCTCCAGTGAGGAGCGCTCTTTACCCAGTGCCTGGGCGCGGTCCGGATCTTCCCACACATCGGGCTGACCCAGCTCCAGTTCAACTTCTGTCAGACGCTCTTTCTTGTGAGCGTAGTCAAAGATACCTCCTGAGCACATCAGTTCGCTCAGTCAGGTCTTTCAATTGATTCAGCAGCGGATTGATTTCCATAAGTTCCAAACCGGTTGTCGCGTCACCGGCCGAGCGGGATAAAGCGGCCGGAAACAGAGTGAATTCAGGTGGGGGATCGCCCCAATCAGGGCGCGCATTCTAACGCACAAGGCCGCACCACCGCCAGTGCTCCGGCGGGCTCCCCGGTTGGCGGAAATCGCGATAGAGGCCACAAACTGACGCCCTGCCCCTGTAAAAAACCGCTAAAACCGTGGACAATGCCTCTGCCGAAGTCTGGCACCATGGACAGAGACACCAATAACAACAGAGCCCCATGGCTCTGACTCAACCCGGAGCAACCGGCATGAACCATCCACTACTGTCGATACTCACGCCCATGTACAACGAGTCGGGCGGGATTGATCACTTTTTTCAGACGCTCGAGCAGGCACTGGAAGACGTTCCGGTCGATTATGAGATCATCTGTGTGGACGACGGCTCCGCCGACGATACCCTCCAGCAGTTACGTAATCACGCCGACCGTAACCCTCGAATCAAAGTGCTCGCGCTGACCCGGAATTTCGGCAAGGAAGCGGCCATGACCGCTGCACTGGACTTTGCCCGCGGCGACGCCGTCCTGCCGATCGACGCCGACCTGCAGGACCCGCCGGAGCTGATCGGCCAGATGGTGGATCAATGGCTCACCGGCGAATACGAGGTGGTCTACGCCAAACGCGCCTCCCGCAAGGCCGACAGCCTGATGAAGCGCAAGACCGCCCAGTGGTTCTACCGTCTGTTCAACAAAATGAGCGAAATCCATATCCCCGAAAACGTCGGGGATTTCCGCCTGATGGATCGCAAGGCGGTGGATGCCATCAAACTACTGCCGGAGAAAGACCGCTTCATGAAGGGCCTGTTCTGCTGGCCCGGCTTCCGGCATACGGTCATCGAGTTCGACCGACAGGAGCGCGCCCAGGGAGAAAGCAAATTCAACTACTGGCGCCTGTGGAATTTTGCCCTGAGCGGCATCACCTCCTTCAGCACCTTTCCCATCCGGGTGGGCACCTACCTGGGCCTGATCGTTTCGTTCTGCGCCTTTGTGTTTGCGGTGGTGGTCATCATCAAAACCCTGACCACCGGGGTGGATGTACCCGGTTATGCCTCGACCATGGTGGTCATTCTGTTCCTGGGCGGGATCCAGCTGTTCTTTCTGGGGCTGCTCGGGGAGTACGTGGGTCGAATTTACAAGGAAGTGAAAAACCGACCGATCTATCTGGTGGCGGCCAAGTGGGGCTTCGATGACGATCAGACTGCTTAGGCAACTGGTCTGCTTTGGCATCGTCGGCGTCGCTGCGACCCTGACCCACTACCTGATGGCACTGAGCAGCCATGAGGGACTGGGCCTAAACCTGTACGCCGCCAATCTGTTGGGCTATGTGACCGCCATGACCGTGTCCTTCTACGGCCATGGCTGGCTGACCTTTAGGGTAGCGCTCACCCGCGCCACCCTGCAACGCTTTGTGGTCGCCTCGGTTTCCACTTTCCTCTCCAGCGAAATACTTCTCTGGGCGCTAGAGACCGGCACGTCGCTCCCCCATCGAATCACCCTGAGCATTGTGGTGATATCCGTGCCCGTCGTCTCTTTTATCCTCAATAAGTTCTGGGTCTATCGCCCCGGATCAGCTGCCAGTAGGTCGGATTAGCGAAGCGT
>NZ_DGMV01000007.1:2123-3561 GCF_002388575.1 Marinimicrobium sp. UBA4509 | reverse complement strand
CGCTGCGCTAATCCGACCTACGCATATATCGTCCCGAACCAGCTGCCACTCAGTCGGTCCTGACGCTAAACAAGCTTAAAGGGCATTGGTTGGGTCAGAGAATCAATGATCGCACACTCCGCGTTATCATCCCCGGCGCAGTGCTCCGCCATGGTCACCAGGGTATCCCGCATCGCCTCCAGGCGAGCCAGCTGTTCATCCACCTGCGCCACCCGCTCCAACACCAGCGCCTTGACCTCTGCACTGCGCCGGTGCGGGTCCCGGTAAAGATCCAGCAACTCCCGGCACTCATCCAACGTAAATCCCACCGCCCGGGCACGCTGCAAAAACTGAAGCTGCTCCACATCCGCCTGCCGGTAATCCCGGTAACCATTGGCCGCCCGGTGCGGACACACCAACCCGATGCTCTCGTAATAACGGATCGTCTTCGGGTTCAACCCGCTGCGCTCCGCCGCCTGACCAATATTCATCCAACCTCCTCTTAAACACTGCCGGTCAATTGGCCCGGCAAAGATTACACTAACTATAACCTTTAAAATGGCGCCTGACTACTTATTGATCAATACTGGCCAGAAACCTCCTCGAGAACAGTGTGACAAGGCGCACACTTAAACGGCATTTTTGCTATCCACATCAAAGACTTACAAATTATATTTGACAAATAGAATGAAAAGTCTAGATTAGACATTAAACACCGAGCCGGAGTGGCCGCCATGGAATACCTGAGTATGACCAGTCCCGAGTGGGAAACCATGTGGGATCAACTTGCGGAAGACCGCCTGAATCAGGGCGATCCGATCTGTGAATTCGCCGGCCAGGCCTGGGAGTACATGGGGTCAACCAAAGACCACCACCACTTCCGCCACCCCTGCCACCCGGCCACAGAGAAAACCGAGTACATCTACCTCGAACGCGCTGGCGTCGCCCTCGCCTGGGCCGTGTGATCCGCGGGGCATACGCTCAATAACCGGCAGATTGCGCCTTGCACGCAACCTGCCGAATCGGGCTCAAACACCAATATTCTTCAGCGTCTCCAGAATCTCCCGCATCACCGCCGCCGTACGCGGATGCTCCGCCGCCATCTCCTCCACCAACAACTCCAGAGTATCCAACGGCACCGGCTCACCGTACTGATCCTTCGCCCCCTTCGGATGGGTGTGCAACTCCAACTGCTCCATCAAATGCTTCTGCTGCTCACTGGGCTCCTCGTTGCCGTACATCTCATGCAACTGGGTAATCAGACTTCTGGCTTTTTCCTGGGGCATAAAGACCTCGTTTTTTGGGTTAACTTGCTTCGCTGACTTTGCAGTGTTGTATTCGACTGTACCTTGCGTGCTTATTGGTGGATGACGAACCATAACGCTGCGCTCTGCTCCACCCTACGGCTAATGCGCAACCCTTGGCACTGAGGGGCGCTGTGCGGTAAACCCTTGTGAGA
>NZ_DGMV01000007.1:400-1954 GCF_002388575.1 Marinimicrobium sp. UBA4509 | reverse complement strand
TCTCACAAGGGTTTACCGCACAGTGACCCGGACGTTACGCAAACACCCACCACCAGATTATAGACCCTACTGATTCATTAAGTTTCGGCGTTTGGCCTCGCGGGCTTCACGGGCTGCAACGCCATACTCCTTCCAATGCCCCTTACGCCAACGCCACCACTTGATCGCCGCCCGCACCGACTCATCCGCCAACGCCGCCGACATCACCCCGTAAATACCCCAACCCAACGTAATAGTCAGCACATAAGCCAAGGGTACCGAGAACAACCAGATCACCGCAATCGTCGAATAAGAGATAAACGCCGCGTCCCCCGTCGAGCGCAGCGCCGAGCCCATCACAATGTTCACCGTACGCGCGGGCTCCGCCACAAACGCCAATACAAACACCCAAAACCCGAATGCCAGAATTGCCGGATCATCGGTATAAATCCCCAGCATCTGCTGGTTTAACGCCACCCATAGCAGCGCCAGCAACCCCGTACCCCAGATGGCCACCTTCACACTGTGACGCATCTGCCGATCCGCCTCGGCAAACTCATTGCGCCCGACCCGCTGGGCGATGATCACCTCCGTCGCCATGCCCAGCGCGACGGAAATCATCAGGCAGAACAGAAACGTATTGAAAGCGTAGACCTTTACCTTCAACGCCAGGTCTCCCACCCCGGCGACAATCCAGTTCAACACAATCATGTACATATTGAACGACACCGGCTCCAGGCTCGCTGGGGCGGCAATCCGCAGTACCGGCTTGATCAGAGAACGAAACTCCCGAACCCCCTGCCTCAATGGCAGGCGCAGACCGAGTTTGAAATGCACGATACTGAAGGTGAACACGAAGCTGCAGAAAATTGCCGCGACGCTGGCCATGGCCACGCCGTCAACGCCCATCCTGGGAACGCCAAACAACCCGAATACGACGATGCTGTTGCCGAGGATATTTGCCCCGAAGAAGACAAAGTTACTGATGGTGTTCCACTTTGGTTCGCCGTAGACATTGAGGATCGTCTGGTAAGACGCCCGCAGGCCCCAGATGGCCACCATCCAGCCGATGATGCCCAGGTAGGTCACCGCGTGGGTTTCCACCGTCTCCGACAGCGGCATCCAACCGGCGACGTAGGCGCCGCCGATGTTGATGGCCATTGCGGTGAGCACGGCCAGGCCCATGATCAGAAACACGTAGGCCATGATGGTGGCGTTGGCGGTGTCGTATTTGTTGGCCCCGATGCGCTGGCTGGCGATGCTGGAGCCGGCAAAGGCGGTCACCATGAGCAGGGTGTTGCCGGCGAATACCAAGGGCGATACGGCGCCCACGGCGGCCGCCGCGCTGTCGGAGATCCGGCTCAGGAAGAACATGTCGGTGAGCGGAATGGTAAAGGTCACCGCCTGATCCACCAACATGGGCGCACTCATGCCCCACAGGCCTTTGTCCAGGACGCGACTTTTTGGTTGATGACTCAAGAATGGGCCTCGTTGCGGTGTAGATGGTTAAGAGTTTAACGTTTATTTTAAGCGGCGTAGGTTCGTCACGACCGGACCAAGAAGGGGGAATACCCT
>NZ_DGMV01000007.1:0-259 GCF_002388575.1 Marinimicrobium sp. UBA4509 | reverse complement strand
CCCCCGCTCCACGGTCTTGAAAGGGTATTCCCCCTTCTTGGTCCTTAGTGCGACTAGTTAGGTGCGATGGTGTCATGCAACGTATAGTTGGGTAACGGCGGATGCGGCCTGTGGCCTTATCCGCCCTACGCGACCTGAGTGCCTGATTGTCTTTTTGGTGCTATTTCCCGAAACTGGACGCTGGCACCGCGGAGGTTGGGTAACCCCTTGGGAGACCGTCACCTGCCTGGACGGCAGGTGATGAGCCCCCAGGGATGGG
>NZ_DGMV01000090.1:1520-14567 GCF_002388575.1 Marinimicrobium sp. UBA4509 | reverse complement strand
AGCAGGTGTTCGGTATCGACTTCGGGGCGGCCAAATTCGGCGGCATGTTTAGCGGCCTCCTGCAACAAAGCCTCGGACTGTTCGCTGATGCGGCTGGCGAGCCCACTGCCGCGCCGGCGCGTTGTACCCGTAGCAGCCGGGGCGGGTTCGCCGAACGAGGCACCGACCACCTCGTCGGTATCGGCCGCACCCGACGGCGAATCGCCACCGATGCGGAAGAGGTCGCTGCCGAGAAAGTCTTCGAACAGGCCGCTGCGCGAGCCAAACAGAGCCTCCAGCGGCGAGACGGTGCGCTTTTGCTGGCGCACCAATTGGCGATAGTGATCGTCACACAACAGCATGGTGCTGTGGCGACCATTGAGATTGGCTTCCATTCGCATCGTGGCGGGCTGGCCGCAGACTTGGCATTGTTTTCTGGCCATGCTGATGCTCCTTGAGAGGACTGATTTGACGAGACGCCGTAGGTTACGGCGCCTCGCCATTCACTTGGTTTTTCTGTGGAGAACGAGCCGATCGGCGTCAGCCGTTGATCGGGATCGAGCGGCCCTGCTTAGGCGCACTGGCCTCGCTCTTGTCCATCGTGATCGTGAGCACGCCGTTCTTGAAGGCGGCCTTGATCGATTCCTGGTTGGCGTTGTCAGGCAGGTTCAGGACACGCTGGAAACTGCCGTAGGAGCGTTCGACGCGATGGAAGCCACCCTCCTTCTTTTCCTGCTCCTGGCGTTTCTCGCCCCGTACCATCAGCACGTCGTTGTCGAGCGTGATCTGAATGTCTTTTTCCTCGACGCCGGGAACCTCCAAAGAAATCTTGTACTGCTTGTCGGTTTCCTGGATGTCAACTACCGGCTTCAGCATGCCCGGCAAGTCCGACGGCCATCGAGGCATGGCCTGCGCCGGAAAACCGAAGCCTCGAAACGCATCGTCAAAGAGGCGGTCGATCTCGCGATGCAATTGCAGGATGGGACTGACGGGACCGCCTGCCACCGGCAGGTCATTGCGCTGCACGGGCAGCGAGGCAGCGCTCTGTTGTTCTTCCTGCTCCTTTTTGAACCAGTTCCAGGGAGCCAATTTCTTGAAATCAATATCCATGTCACACCTCCAGAAATCAATTGAAGACTCACTCAATCCGTTTGCTCGCGGCGACGGACAGCGCGCCCAGGCAACACGGGATGTTCCGCTGACTTTGGCTGCTTATCTGTGCGTATCACCTCCTTCTTTCTGCCTGCCTGGATCTGATCATTGATCCATCGATCGATTTCAGTTTGACGAAACCGCCACGTCCCGCCGACCTTGAAGGTCGGAATCTCCCCGTGCGCGGCGAGCCGGTAAAGCGTCCGCTTGCCGACTTTCAAGCAGGCAGCCAACTCGTCGAGTGTGAAGATCGCTTACTGGCGCGCTGCCATAACACCCCCCACAAGTTCCGCGCGTCACGCGGCCTCGCTCGAGGAAATTCTTGCAAGACTTAGCAAAAGATTAGGTCTAACATGCCAAAAGTCAAGAGCCAACATCCAGCGACCGCACGATTCACTCAATGACATGACGCCATTTGAGTACCGCAATGCGGCATAAATACTCTACGAGATGACTGTGTTATAAATCCTTGAATACCCTATCACCTGGCTTTCCGCGATTGTCCAGATTCAACAATCTCACCGCTGAATCTGGTAGATCCAGGTATTGAAGTGAGTTTCCGGCATTTACCAGCTTCTTCTGCCGGAAAATGATGCGGTAGTGGCCATCGGCGAATTCCTCTATCTCACCCCAGACCAGCTTGTGGATATCTGACCAGCGAAGGCCAGTAGTGCAGGAAAACAGGAAAGCCCGCCGCAGAACGTCATACCGACATTCGGCTTTGGTTAGAGCCCGGACCTCTTCCAGGGTCAGGTAAGTCCGTTTCGTGTTCTCCAGCTTGATGGACTTGACCTGTTGAACCGGGTTGTCGCGGACAATGCCGTCCCGATAAGCCTGGTTGAGCGCTGCCCGAACCTTGTTGAAGTAACTGCTGGTCGTGTTCTTGGCCAGTTTGGTTCCGGATTTGGTGGTGGCTTCATGCTGAAGGTAGTGCCGGAACCTCTCCAGGACTCGATTTCCAACAGCCGTTTTGCCCGGATGGCCTCAGCCTTCTGATTCACGGTCTTGTTGTGCTCACGCTCCGCCGGAAGGCGGGGTTTGTCGTAGAGGAACAGGTTCAGGGGTCATATGAGCGCTTCTGCGCCCGAGAACCGTCCTGACCCGTCTTAGAACCGTGATAGTAGACCAGTCGCAAGGCACGGTGGCCGTTCTTATCTGGTTCGCGTTTCTGGATAGTGATTTTCATGTTTTGCTCCTTTTGTGCTCCGAAAACTTATACTCGGAGCACAAACGGAGCAAGAGGGGGCAAAACGGATCAAACTGCCTGCAAAGAAATAGAATAAATTTCTTTATAAAACAATGGCTTATTTGTATTTTATTGGATGCTTTTCGATCTTTTTGGCCGTTTCACTTCCCGATGCAGAAGGAGGAAAAGATGCGGCCCAGCAGGTCGTCTGGAGTGAACTGACCGGTGATTTCGCTCAGGCACTCTTGGGCCTGGCGCAGGTCCTCGGCGAGCAGTTCGCCGGCGGCGTGAAGCTGCAGTTGCTCCCAGCCGTTGTCCAGAGCGGTTTGGGCCCTCTCCAGCGCGTCCAGGTGACGGCGGCGGGCGGTAAAGGTGCTTTCACCCGCATCCTCAAAACCCATGACGCTTTTCAGGTGCTGCTTCAGTGCCTCTATGCCAGCTCCGCTGGCGGCGCTGATGGCCAGACAGACCGGATCGTCGTGACGCACGCCTTCCGGCTCGCCGGTAAGGTCGATTTTATTGCGAATCAACGTCAGTTTGCCGGGGTCGGGTAGTTGCTGGACAAACTCCGGCCACAGGGCGGCCGGATCAGTGACCTCAGTGCTCTGACTGTCCACCAGCAGCAGGATCCGGTCGGCTCTATGAATTTCCTGCCAGGCCCGCTCCACCCCAATTTTCTCCACCTCATCCGGCGTGTCCCTCAGGCCGGCGGTGTCGATGATATGCAGGGGCATGCCGTCGATGTGAATATGTTCGCGCAGGACGTCCCGGGTAGTGCCCTCGATGTGGGTGACAATGGCACTGTCGCGCCCCGACAGGGCATTAAGCAGGCTGGATTTACCCGCGTTGGGTTTGCCTGCAATCACCACATTCATTCCGTCGCGCAATAGCGTGCCCTGACGGGCCTGGGCGAACACGGCGTCCAGCCGCTGGCGAATGTCGGCAAGGTCTCCGGCCACTTTGCCATCGCTGAGAAAGTCGATTTCTTCCTCGGGAAAGTCAATGGAGGCCTCCACGTAGATGCGCAGGGCGATCAGGGCTTCCACCAACTCATTGACCTTGTGTGAGAAAGCGCCTTGGAGCGAGTGCAGGGCACTGCGGGCGGCCTGCTCGCTGGAGGCGTCAATCAGGTCCGCAATGGCCTCGGCCTGGGCGAGGTCCAGCTTGTCGTTGAGGAAGGCGCGCTCGGAAAACTCCCCGGGACGGGCCAGTCGGGCACCCCGCTCGCAGGCGCTGCGCAACAGCCAGTCGAGAATAACCGGGCCGCCGTGGCCTTGAAGCTCGACAACGTCTTCTCCGGTAAAGGAGTGGGGTCCCGGGAAAAACAGGACAATGCCCTGATCCAGGGCTTCACCTTGGGTATTCAGAAACGGAAGGTAATGTGCGTGACGGGGTTTGAGGGGCTGCGCGGTGATCTGTTCGCCGATCGCCCGGGCTTGGGGGCCCGACAGGCGGATAATACCGACACCACCGCGACCCGTGGCGGTGGCGATGGCGGCGATGGTGTCGGTGGGCGTCAGACTCACGAGTTTGCTTTTTACCCCTCGCGTTCAATCTGACGGGTAATAATGTACTGCTGGGTAATGGACAGGGTGTTGTTGGTTACCCAGTACAGTACCAGACCCGCCGGGAAGAACAGGAACAGGAAGGTGAACACAATGGGCATCAGCTGCATGATCTTTGCCTGAGTCGGGTCCGGCGGTGTCGGGTTCAGCTTGAACTGAATGAACATGGTCAGGCCCATGAGCAAAGGCAGCACATAGTAGGGGTCCTTGACCGACAAATCCTGAATCCACAGGAAGAAGGGCGCGTGGCGCAGCTCGACACTTTCCATCAATACCCAGTACAGCGCCAGGAACACCGGCATCTGAATCAGAATGGGCAGACAACCCCCCAGCGGGTTCACTTTTTCCTTTTTATAGAGCTTCATTAGCTCCTGGGACATTTTTTGGCGGTCATCCCCATAACGCTCTTTCAGCTCGGCCATTTTTGGACTGAGCTTGCGCATCTTCGCCATGGACCTATAGCTGGTGGCGCTTAGCTTGAAGAATGCTGCTTTAATAATAATTGTCAAAGCAATAATTGCTAAACCCCAGTTGTTCAGGAAACCGTGCAACCAGTCCAAAACCGTGAACAGTGGCTTGGCGATCCACCAGAGCCAACCGTAGTCGACGGTCAGGTCCAGGTAGGGGGAAATCTGCTCCAGTTTTTGAGTGTCTTTGGGGCCAGTGTAGAACTCGGCAGAGATCTGTCCCTGACTGCCAGGTGCGACTTCCGTGCTCGGGCTGGTAAAGCCGAGCAGGTACATGTTGCGATTACCCAACTGACGGAGATGGTAGTTGTGGGTCTGGCCGGCATCCGGTACCCAGGCGCTGACAAAATAGTGTTGCACCATGGCTACCCAGCCACCTTCTTTCTGGGTTTTGAAGGTCTGTTCGCTCAGATCCTCAAAGTCCAGTTTCTTGTACTTTTCATCGTCCGTGGTGATGGCGGCGCCCAGGTAGGGGTTGATGGCAAAGAGTCCACCTGGACCGGCGCCGGCGGACGAGTTATCGCGTTTGATCTGGCCGTACAGATTGGCCTGCCAGGGTTCGGCGCTCTGGTTGTCGATCAGGTAATCGAGTTTGACCAGGTATTCACCGCGCTCGAAGGTATAGCGTTTGGTGATGGTCACATCACCCTGTTGATAGGTCAGATCCACCTGAAGTTGATCGTCGCCCTCGGCCAGTTGGTACTGTTGCTGGCTGGACTGAAAGACCGGGCGTTCGCCGTCCTGGGTATCGGTGGCGTTGCGCCCGACCAAGCCGCTCTGGGCCACATAGGTCTGGGCCGCGGTGTTGTTGAGCAGCACATAAGGGTTGTCCGGCTGGTTCAGTTCAGCGTAATGCTGACGCAGGGCCGAATACACCAGGTCACCGCCGCGCGGATCGATGTTGACGATCAGGGTGTCGGTCTCGACACGAATGGGTTGGCGGGCGGTGTTCGATTGACTTGGTACCTCGGCATCGTCGGCCGAATCCCCCGGGGCTGAAGGCAGCTCGCTGGCGGTATCGGTTGCGTCCGGAATGCCGCTGTCGTTGTCATTGGAAGCGGTCTGCTCCGAGCGCGTCTGGCTGGAGGTTTCCGCGAGGTTTTCCTGAAAGTCGTTGTAGCGGATAACCAGAGTGAACACGACGGCGCACATGGCCGTGATTAACAGGGTTTTTTGCCAATCCATCTTTATTTACTGCCATCAGTAGGGTGTGAGTGATTGGGGTGGGCCGGAACAGGATCCTCGCCCCCTGGATGCCAAGGGTGGCATTTTAATAGTCGGCGAACGGTTAGATAACCCCCGCGAAGGAATCCGTGACGTGCGATCGCCTCTTCAGCGTAGTGGGAGCAGCTTGGATAGAAACGGCACTGATTGCCCACCCAGGGACTGAGCAGGTAACGGTAGAGCCAAATCAGTCGAAGTGCCAGCCAACGCATGGGGTCAACCTGTCGATTCGGAGGCGGAAGCCGCCAGTGCTTTGCGGGCAATGCGCAACCACTGTCGGTCCAGTTGATCGATTAGGGTGCGGTTATCCAGACTGTCCATGCCCTTTCGCGCCAATACAATAACATCAATACCGGAAAAGTTCGGTGGTTGGCGACGAAAAGTTTCCCGAATAAGACGTTTCATCCGATTGCGTTCGGTGGCGTTGCGGATGTGTTTTTTGGCGATGATCAACCCGAGGCGAGCAGCGGTGTGCTTATTGGGTCGTGCCAATATCAGGAAATGCTTGTGGGAGGCGCGAAACGGGGCGTCCGCGAAAACCGCTTGAAAGTCGTCAGAGGTAAGCAGCCGATGTGCTTTGGGAAAAGCCTGGGAAGCCACTTAACTCTGACAACTATAAACGGTGCAGCGCAAAGGCGGGCACGCTTATACGGCCAGAGCCTTGCGACCTTTGGCACGACGACGAGCCAGTACAGCGCGACCGTTTTTGGTGGCCATGCGAGCACGGAAACCGTGGGTGCGCTTACGCTTCAGTACGCTGGGCTGAAATGTTCTTTTCATGGAAGTAACCTGCCGTTCGAATTCCTGGTAAACCCGCACCAGGCGGGAAAAGAGGCGCGATTTTATAGAAAATCGGGGCTAAAGGCAACGGATTGATGGGGGTTTCTCGGTTTTTCTGCCTAAATAAAACAGGGTATGCAGTTATTCCCGGTTATGCGGTGCTTGTCAATAGGATAATAACAGGTTATCCACAGTTTGTGGTTAAAAAATGACCGGTTTTTAAGGCTGTATCTGTGGGTAAAGGTAGAACGGTTGCTCAGATAACTTATTGAAAAGACACTGGTAATAACAAAAATTATGCGGAAAAAAAGATTCCCGGACTGTGGATAACTACTTTTATAGAGAGTACACTAGCATCCGTTTTTTTGGATAATAATGCACCGGGGGGAAGCGGTTTTGCCGGAATCTGTTTGGAAACTTTGCGCGTCGAGTCTACAGGACGAGCTGCCTCCCCAGCAGTTCAATACCTGGATACGGCCGCTGCAGATAGATGCCGATGCGGAATCCGGGCAACTCAGGCTGTTGGCGCCCAACCGGTTCGTGTGCGACTGGGTCAACGAGAAGTTTCTGCACCGAATTCGCGAGCTGGTTGAGGATTTTCAATCCGACCAACCCCTCAGTGTTGAGGTGGGTATCGGTTCCCGCCCCGGGGGCGTCGGGACGCGACGCCCGGTCAATCAATCCTCGACCAGGCCGGTGTACCCGCAGGGACAACCCGGTACCGGAGCCTCTTTTGGTGAATCCCTGGGAGCGGAACCGTCGGGTTTTGGTCGAATGGGCGGATCCGCACCCAGTGAAGCGCCGGCGGGGCAGAGGCCCGAGGCCCCACCGGTGGCCGAGCCCGCCCCTCAACCATCGGTCAATAATACGGTTGAGGTGGAAGGGGCGCTCAAGCACAACAACAACCTCAACCGGACGTTCAACTTCACCAGCTTTGTCGAAGGTAAGTCGAACCAATTGGGGTTGGCCGCAGCACGACAGGTGGCCGAGAACCCCGGCGGTTCCTATAACCCCCTCTTTATATATGGTGGTGTCGGCCTGGGTAAGACCCACTTGATGCAGGCAGTGGGTAATGCGTTGGTCGACAAGAATCCCAATGCCAAGGTGATTTACCTGCACTCGGAGCGGTTTGTGGCCGATATGGTCAAGGCGCTGCAGCTCAATGCCATCAATGACTTCAAGCGCTATTATCGTTCTGTCGATGCACTGTTGATTGACGATATCCAGTTTTTTGCCGGCAAAGAACGGTCTCAGGAGGAGTTCTTTCATACCTTCAACTCGCTGCTTGAAGGTGGCCAGCAGATCATTTTGACCTGCGATCGCTATCCGAAGGAAATCAATGGCCTGGAAGAGCGGCTGAAAAGTCGGTTCGGCTGGGGGCTGACGGTGGCAGTGGAGCCTCCGGAGCTGGAAACCCGGGTGGCGATTCTGATGAAGAAGGCCGATCAGAGCCACATCGATTTACCCCACGAAGCGGCGTTTTTTATTGCCCAGCGCATTCGCTCCAATGTGCGTGAGCTGGAAGGCGCTTTGAAGCGGGTAGTGGCGAACGCTCAGTTCACCGGGCGGCCTATTGATGTGGATCTGGTGCGCGAAGCGCTGAAGGATCTGCTCGCCTTGCAGGATAAGCAGGTGGGCATAGATAATATCCAACGGGTGGTGGGTGAGTACTACAAGATCAAGCTGAACGATCTGCTGTCCAAGCGACGCAGCCGCTCTGTGGCTCGCCCGCGCCAGGTGGCCATGGCCCTGGCGAAGGAGCTGACCAACCATAGCCTGCCGGAAATTGGCGAGGCGTTTGGGGGGCGGGACCACACCACCGTTTTGCACGCCTGTCGCAAAATAAAACAGATGCAGGAAGAGGATGCGGATATCCGGGAGGATATGAAGAATCTGCTGCGCTCCCTGACGACTTGATTGTTCACCGTGAATCCCTGATTCAGGAAAACACCTAACAGGAATAACAGGAAGAGACCCAATGAAATTTGTCGTGTCCCGCGAAGCTTTGTTGAAGCCCCTGCAGCTGGTCGGAGGGGTGGTAGAACGCCGCCAAACGCTGCCGGTGTTGTCCAATGTGTTGATGGTGATTGATGGTGAACAGTTGTCTCTGACCGGCACCGACCTGGAAGTGGAAATCGTCGCCCGGGTGCCGCTGGAGGCTCCGGCCGATGCCGGCGAAGTAACGGTTCCCGCGCGCAAATTGGTCGATATCTGCCGCTCTTTGCCGGAAGGTGCCAGCATCGAGTTCGCACAGGATGAGCAGCGGATGGTGGTAAAGAGCGGCCGCAGTCGGTTTACCCTATCAACGCTCCCGGCCAGTGACTTCCCCAATGTGGAAGACGGCCCCAGCGATCTGCAGTTTGCCTGCCCCCAGCGGGAGATCAAGCGGTTGATCGAGCGCACCGCGTTTGCCATGGCACAACAGGATGTCCGCTATTATCTGAATGGCATGCTGTGGGAGGTCAAAGAGGGTCAGTTGCGGGCCGTGGCCACCGATGGTCACCGCATGGCGATGTGCACCCGCCCGGTGCCCGTGAGCGTCGAGGACACCATTCAGGCGATTCTGCCCCGTAAGGGTGTGTTGGAGCTCTCCCGTCTGGTGGATGATATCGACGATACCGTGGATGTTACCTTGAGCGCCAACCATATCCGGGTGGCGACCGGCGATTACACCTTTACCTCCAAGCTGGTGGACGGCAAGTTTCCCGATTACGAGCGCGTGCTGCCTCGCGGTGGCGACAAGGTGGTGTTCGGTCCCCGTTCCGAGCTCAAGCAGGCCTTTGGTCGCACCGCCATTCTCTCCAATGAGAAGTACCGCGGTGTACGCTTGTTGCTCGACGATGGGGTCATGACGATTGTGGCCAATAACCCCGAGCAGGAAGAAGCGGAAGAGCAGGTGGCGGTGGATTACAGCGGCGACTCCCTGGAGATGGGGTTCAACGTGAGCTACCTGCAGGATGTGGCCAATGTCATTTCCGCGGATCACATCAAGATGACCCTGTCCGATGCCAACAGCAGTGCGCTGCTTGAGGAGCCCGAGGATGGAGATTCGCTTTACGTCGTAATGCCGATGCGCCTCTGATAGAGGCGTCTCGGCGCCCTTTATGTCTGTATCCCGCCTGAGTATCCAATCTTTGCGAAATCTGGAGAGTGTGAGCCTGACTCCCTCTCCACGCACCAACCTCATTTACGGTCAAAACGGCTCCGGTAAAACCAGCGTACTGGAGGCGGTTCATACCTTGGCCCTCGGCCGCTCGTTCAGAAGTCACAAGCACAAGCCGCTGATTCAGTGGGGCAGAGAGCAATTCACGGTGTTTGCCGAGATTCAGCACCAGGGAAGCCGAATCCCGGTGGGCTTGCAACGCGCTCTGACCGGAGAGGTCAACTTCAAGGTAAATGGCCGGGCGGTGGGCTCTCTGGCGGAATTGGCCGCGATGCTTCCCCTGCAGGTCATCGACGCCCATACCTTTCTGCTTTTGGAGGGAAGTCCCAAGGTCCGCCGGCAGTTTATGGATTGGCTGGTGTTTCACGTGGAACCTTCGTTCTTTCCCGCCTGGAAGGCCGCACAGCGCTGTCTGAAACAACGCAATAGCCTGTTGCGACGTGATAGAATAGAAACCAGTGAGTTGAGCGTTTGGGACCGTGAGCTGTCCAATCTTACTCAACAGATCCACGAGTGCCGTGAGAAAACCATTGAGCGATTCCGGCCGGTTTTTCTCAGGTTGCTTGAAGAGTTTATTCGCATCCCCGGCGTCAGCCTGTCCTATCAGAGAGGGTGGGATAAAAACCGCTCCTACCAGGAAGTGCTTGCGGATAACTTCGAACGGGACCGCCAAATGGGGTATACCCAATCCGGCAGTCATCGGGCTGATCTTCGAATCAATGTCGAAGGGCAACCAGCCGGGGATATTCTGTCTCGAGGTCAGCAGAAGCTGGTGGTCTGTGCGCTCAAAATCGCACAGGGCTATGTCTACGCCCAGGAAACCGGCGGTCGGTGTATTTACCTCGTCGATGATCTGCCGGCAGAGCTCGACGGGGATCACCGGGCTACGTTGGTGGATTGGCTCGATAAGCTTGAGACTCAAGTATTTATTACCGGTGTTGATAAGCCGTCGCTTCTGGCGGATTGGCAAGACCGGCCAGACGCTATAACCAGAGTGTTCCACGTGGAACAGGGTACTGTCACCGCGGACGTGAATACCGAACAGCAGTGAAATCGGAGCTAGTTTATGTCAGAAGAGAAAAATTACGACTCGTCCAGTATTAAGGTCCTGAAGGGCCTGGACGCGGTCCGCAAACGGCCCGGTATGTACATCGGCGACACGGACGATGGTTCCGGCCTGCACCATATGGTGTTTGAGATCGTGGATAACTCCATTGACGAGGCCCTGGCCGGTCACTGTTCGGAAATTCGCGTTGTCATCCACCCGGATGAGACTGTCTCTGTCTCCGATAACGGACGCGGTATTCCCACCGAAATGCACGAAGAGGGTGTATCGGCGGCCGAGGTCATCATGACCGTCCTCCATGCGGGCGGTAAGTTCGATGACAACACCTATAAAGTGTCTGGCGGCCTGCACGGCGTGGGGGTTTCGGTGGTTAACGCCCTGTCCGAAGAGCTGAAGCTGACCATCCGCCGTGGCGGTAAGGTCCATGAGCAGGTGTATAAGCACGGCGTTCCTCAGTCGCCCCTGGCCATCGTGGGTGAAACCGATAGTTCGGGCACCGAACTGCACTTCAAACCGTCGGCGGAAACCTTTACCAATATCAAGTTTGAGTATGAGCTGCTGGCCAAGCGCCTGCGGGAACTGTCGTTCCTGAACTCCGGTGTTCGAATTGTTCTGAAGGATGAGCGCTCCGGGAAGGAAGAGGTTTACCAGTATGAAGGCGGTCTGAGAGCCTTCGTTGAGCACCTGAACGCCAACAAAACCCCGATCAACAAGACCGTCCACATTGTCTCCGCTGAGCGGGAAGACGGCATTGGGGTGGAAATTGCCCTCCAGTGGAACGACTCCTTCCAGGAAAACCTGTTCTGCTACACCAACAACATTCCCCAGCGCGATGGCGGCACCCACCTGGCGGGCTTCCGCGCGGCACTGACCCGTACCCTGAACGCCTATATTGAACGGGAAGGCCTGTCCGCCAAAGCCAAGGTATCCACTACCGGTGACGATGCCCGGGAAGGCCTGACCGCGATCATTTCCGTGAAGGTCCCGGACCCGAAATTCTCCTCCCAGACCAAAGACAAGCTGGTATCTTCCGAGGTGAAGACCGCCGTTGAGCAGGAAATGAACCAGATCTTCGGTGAGTATCTGCTGGAAAACCCGAACGAAGCCAAGGCGGTCGTGAGCAAGATGATCGATGCCGCCCGCGCCCGTGAGGCGGCCCGTAAGGCCCGGGAAATGACCCGTCGCAAAGGCGCTCTGGACATTGCCGGCCTCCCCGGCAAGCTGGCGGACTGTCAGGAGAAAGACCCGGCATTATCTGAAGTCTACCTGGTGGAGGGTGACTCCGCCGGTGGTTCTGCCAAGCAGGGCAGGGCACGCAAGACCCAGGCGATCCTGCCCCTGAAGGGTAAGATCCTGAACGTTGAGAAGGCCCGGTTCGATAAAATGCTCTCCAGCGCCGAAGTGGGCACGCTCATTACCGCTCTGGGTTGCGGTATCGGCAAGCAGGAGTTCGATCCCGACAAACTGCGTTACCACCGCATCATCATCATGACGGACGCCGACGTGGATGGTTCTCACATCCGCACCCTGTTGCTGACCTTCTTCTTCCGTCAGATGCGCGAGCTGATCGAGCGGGGCCACGTCTACATCGCCCAGCCGCCGCTGTATAAAATCAGCAAGGGCAAGTTCGAGCAGTATCTGAAGGATGAAGCGGCGCTGACCGCATTTTTGACCCAGTCCGCCCTGGAGGGCTCCAGCCTGCACGTCAACGCCGATGCCCCGGGCATCAGTGGTGAAGGGCTGGAGAAGCTGGTGTACGAATACCGCTCGGTCATGGACACTATTGAGCGCCTGTCCCGCCTGTATCCGCGCGAGATTCTGGAACAGATGGTGTACCTGCCGTCCCTGACGCCCGAGCACCTGACCGACCAGGGGCATATCCAGCAGTGGTGCGATCAATTGCTGGCCCGTCTGAGCCTGGATACCCGCGATGGTAGCCAGCGGTATCTGATTACCGTGCGCGAAGACACCGAGCGTCACCTGTTCCTGCCGCAGATCGAGATCATTGCCCACGGCCTGTCGCACCACTACCCGTTCACCCATGACTTCTTTCACTCTGGTGAATACAGGGCGATCATGTCCCTGGGCGAAAAGTTGGTGACCCTAATCGAGGATGGCGCCTATATCCAGCGCGGCGAAAAGACCCAGGCCATCAGCAGCTTTGATCAAGGTCTGGAGTGGTTGATGAAGGAATCCCGCAAGGGCTATAACGTTCAGCGCTATAAGGGGCTGGGTGAAATGAACCCCGAACAGCTGTGGGATACCACCATGAACCCGGAAACGCGGCGTATGCTGCGGGTAACGGTGCAGGATGCCATTGCCGCCGATCAAATCTTTACCACCCTGATGGGCGACCATGTGGAGCCGCGCCGGGAGTTCATTGAATCCAATGCACTGGCCGTGGCGAACCTGGACGTCTAGGAATCTGCCACAATTCCTGGTGATTGCCATAATAAAACGGCGGG
>NZ_DGMV01000090.1:0-1365 GCF_002388575.1 Marinimicrobium sp. UBA4509 | reverse complement strand
CCCGCCGTTTTATTAGAGCCATCAATAATTTAATCCGGACTCTCTGACAAGTCAGGCGTGGTCCATTCAACCCAAGGCGCTACAGCGTCCTCTTCCGCAAGGGTAGAGCGGAAGATACCAGTGGTTCCGGGCCTGTCGAGGAGAAAGCGATTTACAAACCCCTCCAGAAGGTCGCGTTGATGATCGGGGAGGGCACAGTGACGATGACCGCCGTTCTCCGAGTAGGCTATATTGGCTTCGACGCCCAGGGCACGATAGATCTCCCTCGCGGCTGAGGTTCCTATATAGGCCGGAATGGGGCCCAACCAGTCGATGTCGTTATCCAGCACCAGTAGGCCGCGCGGTGCTACCAACCCCATGAGCTGGTGTTGATCGAAGGGGAGGCGGGTGACCTTGTTGTTCCCAAACTCACTGCCGAAACCGGCCCGAAACCAGGGCTGTTCACCGGCGGCATGACTCAGGGTCTGAACGTTAACACCTTCCTCCGCCATGGCCTGAGCCACTCGCCAGGCGACCGCACCACCGGCGCCGGACTCCTGGGGAATGGTCAGTGCGACCCGCTCATCCAGTGCTCCGGCCAATAAGGCGCCCTTGCCATTACGAGAGCAGCCGGTAACGGCCAAGCGGTTCGCCGCTATCAACCCTTCATCCGATTCCTGTAGCACGTCGATCAGTCGGCTCACGCCCCAGGCCCAGGCGGTCATGGAACTGGCACTGTGGTCCTTGCCGTACAGGTCGTAAAACAGACCATTTCCTCGTGAATTCTCGCCACTCTGGGTGCCCAGCTCATTGTTATCTACACTGATAATCGCCACGCCTTTGTCGGACAATAACTCGCTGTCCAGCGTAGCGGGTCCGAGGGTGATGATGGCCGGGTAGGGCGCCTGGCCAGCGTTGGGGAGCGTCACCGGGGCGTTGAATTCTATTGTTTTGCCTTGATGGTGGACAGTCACAGTAACGGATTTCGCGGAAACACGGCCACTAACCCGCTCCGGCTTACCGGGTTTGATTCCCGATTCATAATGCTGTACCTGGTGCAGGGTTTCCTGGCGACGGCAGCGCCACTGGTCCCGCTCGGTAATGCGGTGTCCATCCAACCCCAGAAACGGATCGGGTAAGGTCTTGATGACCTCCATGTTGGAGGCGTCGGGCAGTGTAGGTACAGGGCAGCCTTCGCCTGAGTTTTCGGTAGTGACAGGGCGACGCTCACTGGAGCTTTGCATCGTTCCACCGCCCGCACAGGCATTGAGAAGGCTGAACGAGAGTGTCAGGGTGGCGAGGCTGGAAACCATCGACTTTATTTTATGATTCATCAACACATCCTATTGTTATCCCCAAAGGGTTGTTCGGCGACAATTACGGTGG